>CAYOTU010000607.1:0-2008 GCA_964406905.1 uncultured Myxococcales bacterium
TAGGCTCTTGAGCATGCGGTGGACGTCGTCCTCGGGCTCGCCGGAGTCTTCGATGAGCTCCTTGGTGTCCCGACGGATGTTGCGGATCGCGATCTTCGCGTCCTCGCCCCTTGCCTTGGACTGCTTGACCAGATCCCGGCGCCGCTCCGTGGTGAGGGCTGGAATCGGGAGGCGGATCAGGGTGCCGTCGCTGCCCGGCGTGATCCCGATGTCCGAGTGGAGCAGGGCCTTCTCGATGGCTGCCAGCATGGTCTTGTCCCAGGGCTTGATCGTGATCAGCCGCGGGTCTGCCACGTTGCAGGATGCTACCTGGGTTACCGCGGTGGCGCTGCCGTAGTAGTCCACCTTGATGCCGTCCAGGATCGACAGGCTCGCCCGACCTGTGCGCATCTTGGACAGGTTGCGCTCCAGGGCCTCCAGGCTCTTGGTGAAGCCCTCTTTGGTGTCGTCGTAAAACAGGTCACTCATGGCTCTCCCCCGCTCGCTCTGGGACCACCCGGGTGCAAAGCGCTTTTCCCTCCAAGAGGGCGCCGAGTATCCCGGGTGTTCCGATGTCAAGCACGACCAGGGGCAGACGATTCTGGTGGGCCATAGCGAACGCAGCCTGATCCATCACCGCGAGGCCCTGGTCGAGCACCTCTTGATAGCTGATATGGTCGAAGCGCTGCGCGTCCGGGTGACGCTCCGGATCCCGCTCGTAGATCCCGTCCACGCGGCTACCCTTGATTAAGAGATTTGCCTCGATCTGGAGGGCGCGCACCACCGCCGCGGTATCCGTGGAGAAGTAGGGCAGGCCCGTGCCTCCGGTGAAGATCGGAACCCCGCCGCGCTCGATAAGTGCCACAGCGTCCGACACGGAGAAGGCATGGATCCCCTCCAGGGCCACAGGAAACGCGCTGAAGTTGGTCGCGGGGATCCCGGCTGCGGTCAGGGCCTCGGACAGAGCCACCCCGTTCATCAGGGTGGCCACCATGCCCATGCGATCCAGGGCGGTACGGGGCATCCCCAGGCGAGTGTTCGTGGCGCCTCGCAACAAGTTGCCGCCTCCGGTGACGATGCCGACGCCGACGCCAGCATCTACCAAGGGCCGAAGCTGCTGTGCTACGAAGTCGAGGCGGGTGCGGTCCAGGATATGGCCATCAGTCCCGAGGAAGCCCCCGGAGAGCTTCAGAAGGATCCGTGCTGGTGCGGGGTCATCCATGATGGCGGTCTTCCTCGGGGTTGGCTCAGCCCTCGCCCAATGCGAAGCGGGAGAACCGGCGGATTACCATGTTCTCGCCGATTTTTCCGATGGCCTGCTGGAGCATCTCCGAGATCGTGATCTGCTCCTCCTTGTTCTGGGCCAAGGCGTAGACCTGATCCATGAGGCAGACCTCGCTCTTCCATTTCTTGAGCTTGCCGGCGGCGATCTTCTCGAGGATCTCCTTGGGCTTCTTGGTCTCTTCCATCTGCGCCACGAATATCTCGAGCTGCTTCTCCATCACGTCCTCGGGGATGTCCTCCACCTTGAGGTACATGGGTCCCGCCGCAGCAATGTGTAGGGTGAGCTGGTCCACGAACTCCTTGAACCTGGGCGAGCGCGCTGCGAAGTCCGTCTCGAGGTTGACCTCGACCATGACCCCGAGGGTCCCGACCCCGCCGTCCTCCTTGGTGTGGATGTAGGAGCCGATCATCCCGTTACTGACGGTGCGATGGGCCTTCTTCGCCGCTATGGCCGCGCTGTTCTTGATCAGAATCTCGGTGGCCTTGTCAAAATCGCCGTCCACCTTGAGTAGCGCGGCCTTGCAGTCCATCATTCCCGCGCCGGTCATGTCACGCAGCTTCTTGATGTCTTTGGGCGTCACGTTACTCATGGTCATCCCTCCTTGGTGTCGGGCGTTGTGGTCTCTGGCGCTGCGACAGGGACGGGCGCAGGTGCGGGGGTCGGCTCGGGGGCCGGCGCTTCGGGTATGGCTGCCTCAAGTGCGGGGGCCTCGGGGGTGGCTGCCTCGGGGGTGGCTGCCTCGGG
>CAYOTU010000608.1:0-2006 GCA_964406905.1 uncultured Myxococcales bacterium
CCTGACGGTCAAGCTGGACGCGAACTTCGGGACATACCCGGCCTTTGAGAGCGAGGCCACGACGCCCGGCGGCATCGCTCCTGACCTCTTCGCCTCGGCCCCCGACGGGACCTGCCCTGCGGATCGAGACAACCCATGACCATACGAAAATGACGAGCGAGAAATCACTTCTGCGCGTGAACTTCTTTGCCTGGAGGCCGCTTCGCTCCCTGGTTCTCCATCCATGGTTCCCCGTCGTCTTGCAGACCCTGGCCCTCGCAACGGTGGGTGTCCTGGCGGTGCTGGGCTGGGGCGACGGCCTGGACAATACCCCCTCTGAGTTGATGCTCTTCCGTAAGACTCATCTGACCACGCTGGTGGTATGGGGTCTCTGGTGGCCCGTGATGATCGCTGTGGCGCTCGCGTTTGGCCGCGTATGGTGTACGGTCTGTCCCATGGAACTGGTCAACCGGGCAGGAGACGCTATCGCCCGAAGGCTGGGTTGGCCTCGGGCCCGCATGGGAAAGGTCCTGCGCGCTGGGTGGGCAACGCTCGCCCTTTACATAGTCCTCCAGTTGCTTGTTGCTGGCCTCTCCCTGCACCGGGTTCCCCACTTCACAGCGCTGATGCTGGCCTCTCTGTTTGGCTTGGCGCTGGTCACCGGCATGGTCTTCCGAGAGCAGCGTTCGTTCTGTACCGGGTTCTGCCCGGCAGCCGCGCTGCTCTCGGTCTACGGCCGCTTCACGGGATTGCAGCTCTCCCATGACAAGCCTTCGGTCTGTGCGGACTGCGAGACCAGGGATTGTGTCAGCGCGGCCAACCGCAATCGCTTCGACAAACGGAGTTGCCCGTCCATGCTGCGGCCGTTCGACAGAGCCCCCTCAGATGGATGCGTGCTCTGCCTCCAGTGCGTCAAGGTATGCCCCCACGACAACATGGGCTTCGGCCTGGTGCGCGAAGACGCACCTATGCGGCGCAAGGCGCTGCTGCGGCCCTTCGAGGCCGGCTTCGTGATGATCGCGTTCGGGTTTGTCGCTCACGATGCCATCAGCGAGGTCAAGTGGCTGGACGGATACTTCCACTGGATCCCTGAGAAACTCCACGCGATGATGCCCGTGGTTTCGTTTGCCTGGTTCGAGGCGCTCTGGTTCCTCTTGTTGTTCCCGCTGGCCGCCTGGGCGGTCACAGCGACGATTGGTTTCCTTCTGGGCCATCGCGGCGGCCTGGGTTCGCTCCTGCTGGGCGCTGCGACGGGAGCCGCACCGGTGGTCGCTGTCGCGCATCTGGCCAAGGCAGCGGCCAAGGTCTCGTCCTGGGGTGGATTCCTTCCGCGCGCGTTGGCCGAGCCGGACGGCGCGGAGACCTTTCACCTGATTCAAACCGGGGCCCTCGCCTCGCCGGGCCGGCTCGTAGGCCTCTCCATCGTCGGCTGGCTGATGTTGCTGCTCACCGTGTTCATTGGCTGGCGAGCCTGGCGTTGGGCCAGGCATGTGCCGGCAGAGTCGATGGCCGCAGCACGAAGCGGCCTTATTGTATCCATTGTTATGTTTACGGCTGTCCTTATAATCTGGACGTTGCCGCAAACATAATGAGGCTCCATGCTGTTCAATCCCAAGGACGGGAACGATCAAGCATCGAGATGTCTGGACAAGGATCCTGAGAGCTCTCCTCTTTGCCACTTGACTATCCTGATTCAGACACTAAAACTGTGGTTTGAACTACTCGGAAATGCAAGCCCATTCAGGGGCAACGAGAGACACGGGAGGGAGCCAGTGCCAGAATTCAATTCCATTGACGAGATCCTGGCCTTTGCCATCAAAGAAGAAGAGAAGGCTGCGGCTTTTTACAAGGATCTCGCCGGCCGGGTAGAGGTGCCCGCGCTGCGTCGCAGCCTCGAGGCGTTCGCCGAAGAGGAGTTGGGTCATAAGGCCAAGCTGGAGAAGATCAGGCAGGGAGGCAAGCTGGCCGTAGCGGACAAGGCGGTCCTGGACCTGAAGATAGGCGAGTACCTGGTAGCCCCAGACCTG
>CAYOTU010000609.1:0-2002 GCA_964406905.1 uncultured Myxococcales bacterium
CAGCGGTCGGGTTCCTGGCCGTCCTGATCCTGGTTTCAGCGGCCGCGCCCCTCATCGCGCCGATACGCGCGGGGGAGCGAGACCTGGCAGCCCTGCTCCAGGGTCCGAGCAGCGCCCACCTCCTGGGCACCGACGCTGAAGGGCGTGACCTGGCCGCGCAGATCCTCCACGGGGGGCGCACCGCGCTGGTGGTGGGCTTCACCACCGTTTTTCTTTCCCTGGTCATCGGCCTGCCCCTGGGGCTCCTCTCCGGCTGGCTTGGGGGCACGTTTGACTTGGTTTTGATGGGGATCGTGGAGGTCTTCTTCGCGTTTCCCGGGATCCTCCTGGCCATGCTGCTGATCTTCCTGACCAGCTCACCTTCAATCGGCAACGTGGTGGTGGCCCTCTCAGCCACGGGCTGGGCAGGCTACGCGCGGCTGGTGCGGGGACAGGTGCTCGTGGAGCGCGGGCGGCCATACGTCATGGCTGCCCGCGCCTTGGGCGCTGGGCCTCTACGTCTCATGGGGGTACACCTCCTGCCCAACGTGGCCAGCCCCGTGATCATCCAGGCCACCTTCGGCATGGCCGCGGCGATCCTCGCTGAGGCCTCCCTATCTTTCCTTGGGCTCGGTCCCCAGGACGTGCCCTCCTGGGGGGGGCTCCTCAACCAGGGAGCGGCCCTCTTCGTCTCGTCGCCCCATGTGGCGACGACCGCTGGGCTGGCGATCCTGGCCACTGTTCTATCGATCAACGTCCTGGGGGATGTCCTCCGGGACCGTCTGGATCCGACATCCACTGAACACGGAGGGACCGATGCCTGACAAGCGGGAGCGGGAGATGATCGGCGCGCTCTTTGTCCTGGGCTTTGACGGCCGTTCGTTGCCGCGAGCCGCTGCTGAGGTCTTTGACCGATACCGGGTTCGCGGCGCGGTGCTCTTTCAGCGCAACATCTCCGACGTGGTGCAGACCTGGGAGCTGACCCGGAGCCTGCGCAAGCGTCGAATCGTCGTGGGTATCGACCACGAAGGGGGGCGGATAAACCGCCTCCCGGAGCCTGTGACCGCCACGCCCCCCATGGCGGGTCTCGGCATGGTCAGGTCGGAGCGCGTCGCCGGGGACCTGGGCCGCGTCCACGGAGCGGAGCTGGCCGCGCTGGGCTTTCAGGTGGACTACGCGCCGGTGCTCGACGTGTCGGTTAATCCCCTCAACCGGGTGATCGGAGACCGGGCCATCGCAGGGGATCCGGCCCTGGTTGGCCGTCTCGGCGCTGTCTACCTGCGTAGCCTGGCCGCGCAGGGAGTCCTCCCCTGCGCCAAGCACTTCCCGGGGCACGGCGCGCCCCGGGAGGATAGCCACGTCTCCCTCCCCGAGGCAGACGTGGACGAGGCGACCCTGGAAGCGGTCCACGTGGCGCCCTTCCGAAATGCAGTGCGAGCCGGGGTGCCGATGGTAATGACCGCGCACGTGGTCTACCCCGCGTGGGATAGCCGCCCGGCGACCTTTTCACAAGTCGCAGTGACAGACCGCCTGCGCTTGGATCTGGGCTTTGGTGGCGTGGTGGTGACCGACGATCTACAGATGGCCGCAGTAGCGAAGGGCTGGGACGTGGAGGATCGTGTCCTCCTGGCCCTGGAGGCCGGGGTGGACCAGCTCATGATCTGCCATGATCTGGATGTCCAGGTGGCCGCGCTCGAAGCTGTCTACAAGGCCGTGGACGGGCGGATCATCCGTCGGGAGCGCCTGGAGGCGTCTTACGAGCGCATCCTGCGTATGCAGAAGGAGGCCAAGCAGGCGCAGCCTGCGAAGAACCGCGAGGAGCTGCTCGCTGTCCTCGGATGCGAGGCGCACCGCTCCGTGTCGGAGAGCATTCCGAGGCTGTGATCTTGTTAACCACGTTCGTGTAGTTGTGTGAACTCCCCCGCCCTTCGACTCGCTTCGCTCCCTCAGGATTTCGCCCTCTCGCTCGGTTCCCTCGTTCGGGGCTTCACCACGATCTCAGCACGATTCGAAATTGGCTGCA
>CAYOTU010000610.1:0-1995 GCA_964406905.1 uncultured Myxococcales bacterium
CCGGCCTCGACCTTGGAGAAGTCGAGGATGTCGTTGATCAGGCCCAGGAGCGCGTCCGCGGAGGATTTGACCATGTCCAGGTACTCCCGCTGCTCCATGGTCAGGTCCGTCTCGAGGGCCAGCTCCGTCATCCCCATGATCCCGTTCATGGGGGTCCGGATTTCGTGGCTCATGTTGGCCAGGAACGAGCTCTTGGTCCGGTTGGCCAGCTCCGCGGCCTTGGCCCGCTCCGGTGAGGGTCTCATCGGATCTATCGGCAGTCCCCGTGAAGGAGCGTGAAGTGCGCCCGAGCCTCGGTGAGGATCTCCACGGGGCCGGATGGGGTGGTCACAACGGACCGATGGACGCGGCGGGCCCAGGAGGTATGGGGGAAGAGGCCCATGCAGCCTGCGGTGGGGAACATCTCCACCATATGCCGGGAGACCACAAGGGCTCCATCCTCCTCGGGGGCCGCGCACCAGATCATGGCGGGTGGCGGTGAGCCATGCCAGCCGACGAGGAACGCGGTCTCCACGATGGCGTCGTCGTTCTGGGGCTCCCAGCTGAAGACGTTGTCCTGGTCGTCCACGAGCTCATAGGTCGTGGAGGGGAGCACCATGGGGCCGACGCCCCTGACCTCTGTCTGGAAGCCCGGGATAGCGTCCCCGGCCGCGGTGACCAGAATTGGATCACCCGGGTCGAAGAGGGGGGCCTGGTTGTCCAGCCCCTCGAAGGTGTACCAGGCTTCCTCGCTTACCGACGCGGCGAGGTCCTGGAGGAGGCCGTCGAAGGTGAGGACACCGGCTGAGAGCCGGGCTCGCTTCGGGTGGCAGGCGCCATCCGGACCGCACCACTCGGTGGATGTCTCGCAGGCTGGATCGCAGAGCGACGGCAGCCCCATGACCCAGAACTGGCAGGCCCCCTCCTCCTCCAGGAGCACTAGGTTCGCGTTGAAGCTGTCCGGACCGTCCCAGAACCAGGCGTTCGCCCCCGCACCCTGGAACGCGCCCTCCGCAGTGTTGGACTGGGACAGCCGGACCTCGCCGACGAAGTCGAAGAAGGGGTGGGTGAGGTCCGCCTCGGTCACGTCCGCAGCGAGGTCCTGGATCCCGCTGTCTGCCTGGCGAGTGTCTGCCTGGGGAGTGTCTGACAAGGCTGTGTCCGCGGCGCGGCCGACGTCTCCCGAGACCTCATCGTTGCGCGCGTCGATCGCGGTGTCTGCCACGGGGATCGATCCTGTTCCGCCGCCGCATCCCAGGGTGAGCACGAAGATGATGTGGGGTAGTCGTCTGAGGAAGCGCCTGATCTGGTCATTCATGGCTGGTTCTCCGTCCTCAAAATGTAGCAGATAGCGTGTCGGGTTCCCAGGGGATCGGAGAGGGGTTCCAGGGCGATCGCATCTAAATAGGTCACAGCCTGAAGGACATCATCGTCGTCGCGATCTGCGCTGTAGTCTGCGGTGCAGACGGTTGGGTAGCGGTGGAAGAGTTCGGGAAAGCGAAAATCGACTGGTTCAGGAGGTTCCTCGACCTGCCCAGCGTGATCCCCTCTCACGACACATTCAGACGAGTGTTCTCGCTCCTGGACTCAGAGAAGTTCATGGAGTGCTTCGCCAACTGGATTGCCGATGTAGCAGATCTGACCGCCGGTGAGGTTAGCCCTCGGCTCCCTCCTGAAGAGGCGGAAGCCGAGAGTTCGTCCGGGCTCAGGCGAATCGTTTGATGAGCCGTGTGAGCATCGCAGCGACCCTCCCCGCCATGGTCAGAAGTTCTTCGCACTCGGCCACGGGTGCCAACGCAAGTGCGATGAGAAGTTCAGCAGCGGCTGCTGTTTCGCCGCATTTGCCACATGCCTTGGAGTAGCGCTGCCGTTTGGATCCGGCGGTGTACCGGTTGGCTCCCTCGCCGATGAGAAGCACTATCGAGCCAGATGAGCGGAGGAGTTGATCCGCAAGGGAGCGATGGCCCCGGGGCACGCGGTCGGCAACCCGTTTGGCCTGGACTGCCATGTCGAGCG
>CAYOTU010000611.1:0-1985 GCA_964406905.1 uncultured Myxococcales bacterium
CCACTTTCAACCCAATGAAGATGCTCGCTGCGGACACCTTGCTCACAGATTGAAACTCTCTCAACACCTTGGAGGACGTCATGAGCGCCACCATGATCGAAAAGATTCTCGCTACCCACAGCAGCCGTGACCAGGTCAAGCCCGGAGACGTCGTCGACGTCACCATCGACGTGCGGGTGGCCCGTGACTTCGGCGGCGCGCAGGTGGTGGACAACCTACGCCGCAACGGCCTCTCTGTGGCCGACCCGAAGCGCACCTTCTTCACCTTCGACTGCAACCCCGGCGGCTCGGACCAACGCTACGCCAGCAACCAGCACCTCTGCCGCATGTACGCGCGCCAGCAGGGCGTCGAGCTCCGGGACATCACCGAGGGCATCGGCACCCACCTGATGATCGACGAGGGCGAGGCGCGCCCCGGGGACACGGTGGTGTCCACGGACTCCCACGCCAACATCCTGGGCGCGATCGGCGCGTTCGGCCAGGGCATGGGGGACCAGGACATCGCGGCGGCCTGGGCCAACGGGGCGGTCTGGTTCAAGGTGCCGCCATCGGTGAAGATCGTCCTCGAGGGCGACATCCCCGGCGGGGCCTCGGCCAAGGACCTGGTGCTGCGCCTCCTGGCCGAGTTCGGCGCAAACAGCCTGTTGGGGAAATCCGTCGAGCTGTACGGCCCCGCGGTGGATGCGCTGGACCTCGACGCGCGGATTACCGTCGCGTCCATGGGCACCGAGATGGGCGCTATCGCCGTGCTCATCCCGCCGTCTCCCGCGGTGGTGGATTACTCCAACCAGCGGGGTGGAGACCCCAGGCCCGCGGTCCTGGCAGACCCCGACGCTCGCTACGAGCAGGAGCACAGGGTCGACGTGAGCCATCTGGTGCCCATGATCGCGCGGCCGGGGAACCCCGCGGACGTGGTGCCCGTGGCAGAGGTGGCGGGGCGCCCCATCGACTCCGGGTTCATCGGGAGCTGCACCAACGGGCGCCTCTCCGACCTGCGCGCGGCCGCAGCGGCCCTCGGGGGCAAGCACGTCGCGCCGGAGGTGGTGCTCAAGATCGTCCCGGCCACGGACGAGGTCTGGCGCGCCGCGCTGGCCGAGGGCCTCTTCGACGTCTTTAAGCAGGCCGGCGCGCTGATAGGCAACGCGGGCTGCGCAGGCTGCGCTGCCGGCCAGATCGGGCAGAACGGCCCCGGGGAGGTCACGGTCTCTACGGGCAACCGGAACTTCCCCGGCAAACAGGGCAAGGGCGAGGTGTACCTGGCCTCCCCTGCGACGGTCGCTGCCTCCGCGGTGGCCGGCCGCATCGTCGCGGCCGGGGCCGCCTGCCCCGACGGCGAAGTGCCCGCGAGGCCTGTCTCCCTGCCTCCCGTGGATACCGCCCCTGCCAGAGACCAGGGGTCGCGTCCGACGGTGGTGGAGGGTCGCGCCTGGATTATCGACCAGGACAACATCGACACGGACATGATCTTCCACAACCGCTACCTCGCGATCACCGACCGATCCGAGTTCGGGCAGTACGCGCTGGACAACCTGGAGGGCTTCGAGCACTTCGCGGGCCAGGTGCAGCCCGGAGACCTCATCTTCACCGGCGCGAACTTCGGCTCGGGCAGCTCCCGCCAGCAGGCCGTGGACTGCTTCGAGCTCCTCGGGGTAGGCGCGGTTGTCGCGGGCAGCTTCGGCGCGATCTACGAGCGCAACGCGATCAACGCGGCCTTCCCGGTGCTGACCCATGAAGGCCTGGGCGCCTTGGGCCTGGGGCACCTGTGCCGGGTGCGGCTCAATCTCATCACCGGAGAGCTCACCAGGCTCGCCACTGGCGCGACGGTCACGATCCACGGCATGGGCAAGGTCCAGGTGGAGATCTACCGCCGCGGCGGCCTCCTCGCCCGGTCCTGACGCAGCAACAGGCACCCAAGGAACAGGAGAAACCACCCATGGCAGGACGCACCTTCGCCGAGAAGATCTTCGACTCCCGGGCCGGGAGCA
>CAYOTU010000612.1:0-1984 GCA_964406905.1 uncultured Myxococcales bacterium
TCATACGGGAGTATACCCGGAAGCAGAACGAAGAACGCTACGGCAGCCCGGACGGACCGACTTTTTGATGGATGTCGTCTTCATGGGCACCCCGGACTTCGCCTCCAGGATCCTGGAGCGGGTCATGCAAGGGCCGCACCCCGTAGTCGGCGTAGTCTGCCAGCCGGATCGCCCCCGGGGTCGGCGTCGGGAACCCCAGCCGCCGCCGGTGAAGACCCTCGCCCTGGATTACGACCTTCCTCTGTACCAGCCCCGGAGCCTCCGGCGCCGGTTCATCGAGTGGCTCGACGCGCTGCACGCTGACGTGATCCTCGTGGCAGCGTACGGACGACGCCTGCCCGCGCCGGTGCTGGAGCATCCGCGATTTGGATGTCTCAACGTCCACCCCTCACTCCTGCCCCGCTACCGGGGCCCGGCCCCGATCCAGTGGGCCCTGGCAAACGGAGATGCTGAGACCGGCGTGACGATCATGCAGATGGATGCAGGGATGGACACCGGCGACATGCTGCGCCAGCTCAAGGTCCCCCTCGGTCCCGAAGACACCGGGGACATCCTGCACGACCGCCTTGCGGACCTGGGCGCAGACATGCTCCTGAGCACCCTGACAGCGATCGAGTCCGGCCCTCTGGATGCCGTGCCCCAGGACGACTCGCTCGCTAGTCACGCGCCCATGCTCACCCGGGACGCTGGCCGCGTCGACTGGACCCTGGCAGCGTCATGCCTTGAGCCTCGCATCCGCGGTTTCCACCCCTGGCCTGGCTCCTGGACCCGGTTTCGTGGAAAAATTCTCAAGCTCTTCCCACCCACCGCGGTCGAGCACCTGGACCTCGACCAGGCGCCGGGCACCATCCTCGGCCTTGACCCCGACCGCGGCCTTGGCGTGGCCTGCGGCGAAGGGGTGCTCTGGCTGAAGAAGGTGCAGCACGAGGGGAAGAAGCCCATGAACGCGGCCGACTTCTTAGGCGGCGCACGTCTGACAGCGGGCGAATCGTTCATCGAATAATTGCCTGAACCCGTCCCGATGCTACGCTGGCCCCAGGACTTCTCCATGGAGGCCGACATGTACCGTATCATTCCGATCATCGTCCTCGCACTCATTGTCGCCGCGCCATGCGCGGCCGGGGATGACCACTACGCGCCCAAAGTAATCCGTACTGTGGTTATCGATCCCGGGCACGGAGGCGACAATCTCGGCGCACTCGGGACCACCGGCGCCTACGAGAAAGACATCAACCTGATCATCGCAAAAAACCTGAAGCATCTCCTGGAGATTCGCACCGGGATCCGGGTTCTACTGACCCGGGAGGACGACCGTGACGTGGCCTTCGAGGATCGCATCGGCTTGGCGAACCTGGAGTGCGCTGACCTCTTCATCAGCATCCACTGCAACTCGTCCTTCAACCTCCGGGCCAACGGAATAGAGACCTTTATCCTGAGCGACAAGGCCCTGCAAGAGGAGAGCGAGAAGCTGGCCACCCGCAGGGTCGCCCGCCTCGGTCGCCTCGAAGCAGCCGACACCGCCAGCACCGCCGCGGTGGTCAAGGACCTCTTCCAGCAATCGGCCCACCTCCGGGCCAGGGACTTCGCCGTCCACCTGGTCGAACGCATGAGCAAACGCACCGGTTCCCGTATCCGTGGTACGAAGGACATGCCCGCGCTGGTCCTTCGCGGCGCGGAGATGCCCGCGCTGGTCGTGGAGTTGGGCTTCCTCAGCCATAACGTCGAGGGGCGACGCCTCGCATCCGAAAAATACCAGAAGGTCTACGCGTCTTCACTCTACTGGTCAATCGTGGACGAGGACAAACGCCTGGCCCGAATACGAGGCCCGAACTGCGTAGCATCGGACTGATTACAACGTACCCTCGCTCTTAGCGTCCGCCGCAAAACAAATCAGGCATTCGGCCGCCGCTGCATCCGCTCTCGCGGCGTTGCGCAATCTCAACGTACTGGCAGTACGCCTGCGGTTGCGCGCCTTCCGAGAGCA
>CAYOTU010000613.1:0-1981 GCA_964406905.1 uncultured Myxococcales bacterium
GCGCAGGAGGGGCGATGCACGGGGGTCGTCCATGTCCCGCTGCGCACCCTTGCGGGAGAAGGGCTGGCAAGGAGGGCTCATGAGCCAGCCGGCCTCCCCGTGCCTGGTCAGATCCGCTGTCGTGACCCCGGCGAGGTTCCGCGGGTCGGGGTCATGTCCCCAGTTATGCAGGTAGGTCGCATTGGCCGCCGCACTGAGATCCCTGGCATCCACTACGTCCAGCAGCCCCGCCGCGGCCGCAGTCCAGCCCCCTATGCCGGAGAATAACTCCAGCGCGGCAGGGGCTCCCATCACGCCAAGGGCGCGTCGACGCGGGGGGAGTCAGTGGTGACGTCCCAGTAGGGCGATAGCTTCCGCAGGCTCTCGACGATTTTTGGGAAAACCTCGATGATCCGCGTCACGTCCGCGTCGTCGTTGTAGCGTGACAGGGAGAAGCGCACCGAGCCGTGAACCGCGGTGAAGGGCACGCCCATGGCCCGCAGTACGTGTGAGGGGTCGAGGGAGCCCGATGTGCAGGCGGAGCCGCTCGATGCGCAGATTCCGTGTGCGTCGAGCTGGTAGAGCATCCCCTCACCCTCGATGTAGTGGCAGGCGATGTTGAGGGTGTTGGGGAGGCGGGCAGCGCCTCGGCCGTTGACCTCTACGTATGGGATGCCCGCCAGGAGGCCAGCCTCGAGGCGGTCCCGCAGAGTGCGTACCCGGTCGTCCTGAAGGTGCTCCTTGGCCATCTCGCAGGCCCGGGCGAGGCCCACAATATAGGGCACGTTCTCCGTGCCCGCGCGGCGTCCGGACTCCTGGTGTCCGCCCAGGATGAGGGGCCGCACCCGCGTGCCCTTGCGAAGGAAGAGCGCTCCCACACCTTTGGGCGCGTGGAGCTTGTGCCCCGAGAAGGACAGGAGGTCCACGTTGGAAAACGCACCGTCCAGGTCGATCTCCAGCTTGCCCATGGACTGGGTCGCGTCGGTGTGGAAGATGATCGACGGGTCTGTCTCCTTGGTGAGGCGGGCGAGCTGCTGGATCGGGAAAATCACGCCGGTCTCGTTGTTCGCATGCATGATCGACACCATGAGGGTGTCGGGCCGCAGGGCTCGTACGAAGCTCTGTACGTCGATGCGTCCCTGGCGGTCCACCGGGACGTAGGTGACCTCCATGCCCTGGCGTTGCAGGTCCCTGCCCAGCTCGTAGACCGACGGATGCTCCACCATGGAGGTTATCAGGTGGCGGCGGTGAGGGTTGGCCTTGATAGCGCCAAGGATTGCAGTGTTGTTGGACTCGGTGGCCGAGCCTGTGAAGAGGATCTGGCGTGGGTCTCGGATTCCCAGGGTTGTGGCCACGGTGCGCCGCGCTGCTTCGAGGGCCTCACTGGTCTTGCTCGCTCGTTCGTACATGGACGAGGGGTTGAAGTACTCCCCCGTCAGGAAGGGCATCATGGCCTCGACTACCTCGGGGGCGATCGCTGTGGTGGCGTTGTTGTCAGCGTAGATTGTGTCCATGGAAGGCCTCTAGATTTGGATGACCCGGATTTGGTCGTCCACCTGCTCCTTGAGGATTTTTTCGACCATGAGCTTTAGGGTCATGGTCGCGCCTGCGCAGCCGTGGCAGGCCCCCTGGAGTTGGCAGTAGACCAGCCGGTCCTTGATGTCCACAATTTCCACGTCGCCGCCGTCCTGCTGGAGCACGGGGCGCACGTACTCCTCCATGATCCGCTCCACCTTCTTGGCGAATTGGTAGGGGGAAAGAGCCTCCTCTTCGTCTTGGGGCACGGCGGGCTCCCGGGGGGCGGAAGGGGGTGGCTCATCCGTACCCTCGGTCGGACCCCAGATGCTGTCCAGGGTGTCCTGGATGCCGCCTGGCGCGTGGTGGCAGGTCATGCATGCCCCGCCAGCCTTGATAGCTGAGGTGACCTCGGGAATCGTCCGGAGGTTCAGCTCCTTGATCTTCCGCTTCAGGTAGGGCTCGGTGACGTTGAAGCATTGGCAGA
>CAYOTU010000614.1:0-1977 GCA_964406905.1 uncultured Myxococcales bacterium
TCCCGTCCAACACGAAAACAAACCCGCCCACGAGGGTGTCCTCCTGGGTGTCGGAGTTTATCAGCCGCACGTCAACGACGCCGACACCGTGCGCAGGCGTCGTTGCGTTCACCTGGGTGCTGTCCACAAACTGCACCGCCGCGGCGAGCGTTGTACCGAAGTAGACGGTCGGAGCAGGCAGGAAGTGCTGCCCTTGGATGGAGACCACGGTGCCCCCCTCCAAGGTCCCCGCGGCGGGATCCACCGACTCGATCACCGGAGCCTCCGCCAGGTCTATGTAGATGAACGCGTTGGGGAAGGTGGTGGTACCCCCGTCCGGGTTGGTGAGGGTAACGTCCACCTTGCCCGCTACCGCTTGGACTGGTGTCGCACAGGTCAGTTCCCCCTGACCCTTCACATCCATAGCCGTGGCCGCCACACCACCAAATTCCACCGTCGCGCCGTCCTGGAACTCTGCGCCGGTGATCGTCACCAGGGTCCCGCCTTCCAGTGGCCCGGTTGCAGGGTTCACCAGGCTGATAGTCGGCTCGGAGACCAGGATATCGGGCACGCACGCTTCGTCAACGCACTTCTCACCTGGCTCGCAGTCGTCGTCGATCTCGCACTCGGGCACGAACTCACACGCTGCCTCGACCGTGGTGTTCTCAGTGGTGCCCCAGGAATCCGTCTCCCAGAAGACCTCAGCGGGGGTCCAGTCGCCGTCGCCGCAGCGGGTGAACGCGTGGATGCCGTTCTTCGCACCCTTCTGCTTGCCCTCGAGGAGAATCTTGTACTCCGCTGCCTCCACCCAGCTCTCCTCCTCGGACGAGAACATCGGAGTAAACTGCGCATGCTGGCCCTGCTGAAGGAGCCCGGTGTGCTTGCCCAGGTTGAGGCTCTGCACGTAGGTGTAGATCCCATCGCCGGCCACGTCGTCGCCCTTGCCGCCGTCGGGGCCGTTGTCCAGGATCTGCACCGGGGTCCACATGTTCATGTTGCCCTTCAGGTACATATTGATCCCGGGCCAGTCCTGGATGTAGGCGAAGTCCGGGTGCAGGTCCGTGGTGTCCACGGTGATCTTGATGTCGATCGCGCCGAACTCGGTCAGCTCGAGACCCTGCGCATGGACCGTCTTCGTGGAACTCGCGGGAATCGTAAATTCGCCGTTGGGGCCCTCCCACATCCAGAAATCCAGCTCGTTGAGGACGCCGTACTGGAAGGTCTCCTCATCCTCGGCCTTGAAGTAGACCTCGGTGGAGAAGATGTGGTCCCCGGCCTCAGCGCCAGCCATCTCGTGACCGCCCTGGTTGACGGGACCGTCGTCGTAGAGAAGGGGATAGGGCCCGTCCGAGGGCAACCAACTCGTCGCGGGGGCGATGGTGTTGTCCTCGTCGCTCCAGGAGAAGGACCCTGTCCACTTGATGTCGCCATCTTGGAAGGTCTGGTTCTTCCGGTCGTCCACGAAGAAGGTGATCTTCGCTGTGCCCTCGGGCTGCACCCAGCGCGGGTTGTCGAAGGTGTCTGCTGCACCTCCGCCCCCGCTGTCATCGACCGTATCTCCGAAGGAGATGCCGTCCGAGGGCTCGATGGTGTCCTTGCCGGGATCATTATCCTGGGGAGTAGTGCGACACGCGCCGAGGGAGAGGATGAGAGAGACCAGGATAAGAGCCTGAAGATTTCGTTTCATGCCGACCTCCGAATACGCTCGGCGCTTTGCGCCGCGGACACTAACAATACTCTACGGCGACGCCCACAGCAGGGCGGAGTTCTTCAAATCGAAGTCCGCGCCGCCGCCCCAGGCACTACCGCTCGGGAGCGCACACCAGTCCCAGGACAGGCCGTGGTCACGGGTGTAGCGGGCCACGGCCCGATGGCGGCCGGCGAGGCCCACGTTCACGTCGCCTCGGAACTGCACCACGCCCTCCGCGCACGCTTCGAGATCGCCAGCGAGCGCGCAGCCCGGGTCAGGGGCCGCGGGGAAGAAGGCCCAGGCCTCCG
>CAYOTU010000615.1:0-1975 GCA_964406905.1 uncultured Myxococcales bacterium
CCTGTAGAATCTTATCGTCTCCTCGTCGCCCCGCATCTCGACGATGGGTCCCATCAGAATGAACTGGTCGAAGATCGTGAGGGGGGCGGGTCGGTGCTTGCCCTTGGCCATCACCTCGTTCCAGAGGTACGCGGCGTCCTGGCTGCGTTGCCCCGCCTCCTCGAGGCGCTTGGGCTTGAGGGTACGCCCAGAGACCCGCTCTGCCACCTCAATGGCCTCCTCTAGTTGGCGCTTCACGTACTCAATTGTGTGTGGCGAGACCTCGTCATAGATGAAGGGCGTGTCGATCAGTACAAGCTCCGCGCCTGTCTCTTTCGCGAGGATTCGGTACCAGGCGAGCACGGTCTGGCAGATGTTGGTGCAGCATACCAGGAGGTCGGGCTTGGGCAGACGGCCCACGATGGTCTTCCCTGTGAGCACGGTGCCGATGTCGGTGCGTGCGTAGGAGCAGAGGTCCCGGGAGTAGCCCTGGTCCTCCGCAGCTTCCATGGCCTCGACCGCGGAGCGCCGCACCCCGCACATGGCCGCGTGGTTTTCGGGGTAGTGGATGAAGTAGCCCAGGGCCTTCAGATACTCCACCGGCGCGCCCGAGGTTACCCAGGCTACGGGGCGGGCTCCATCAGCGTAGCGCCCGGCGAGGTAGTGGCGGAACACCAATTCCTTGAACCATGGCACCACGGGCAGAGGCGGTGCGAAGAGGCTGTCAGGTTTCGGGGGGCGCCGTCGGTCCTTCCATTCGTCCTGGACGCGCTTGGCGCGGAGCAGGGCCCGTGCGCCTACGTTTACCGTGAGGTGGTACTGGAGCCGTCGCAGCAGGGAGTTCATGCCATCATCTCCAGGAACGCTTCGACCCGGTCGATGGCGCGGTCAGCAAGGGGCGCGCTGACCTCGGTCTCCACCACCAGGGTTTGCAAGCCCCGGGTCCGCATTGCCTTCACCATGAGCGGGATGTCGTACAGCTCGGGTTCGCAGTACTTGACAGCGTAGAAGAGCACGCCGCGCGCGCCTGTGGCCTCGGCGAGCTGTCCCAGACGCGCCGCGCGGGCGTCGATGGGGCTCCCCCGCATGGGGTCCGGCGGGCCGTGGACGATGGTCCCGGCCATGCGCACGTAAGGGTCGGTTCCGCTGCCCGCCGCGTAGGCCCGGCGACCCACGCAGGCAGTGTCGTCGGCCACGATGCGGCCTCCTGCAGCCGAGATAGCGCCCAGGATGTCCATGGGTTCTGGCAGGACCCCGGAGAGAATCAACGGGACGCCCGGGGGAGGGGCCGCGTCGGGCTCCAGGCCTTCAGTCAGGGCCAGCCAGTCCTCCGCGGGCAGGTACTCCCGGGCCCGAAGAAGCCGGTATAGACCCTGGACGTCATGCGCCTGGGGGAGATGCTCCTCCAAGAGAAGACGGGTCCGCGCGTCCGCTGTCTCCTCTCGCTGGATGGCTGCCAGGAGGTCCTCGTCGTTGGGTGTCACCCCCGTGATCTTACGGAGGGCAGCGTCCAGGCCACGCAGCTCGTCAGCGAGGAAGGCGACATCGCAGGTGCGGGTCCCCCGGGGCAGGTAGAGGGTGAGTACCGGCTGGTCCGGCTTCACGAATTTTTGCATCACACTGGCAAGGCCCTGGAGGGAATCGCAAGCATGGGGCATCAGCAGGAGGTCTACCGAGTCGAGGCCATGGTCCAGGAAGAAGGCCAGCGCAGCCCTCACTATGGAGCAGGTGTAGGACTGGAGGTGAGCGTCCCCGCCCGACGTGTCAGCTCGAGGCGGCCCCCAGACCTCCACGGGCAGGATCCCGTGGGCTCGTAGCAGGGCACGGTGGTAGTGGATCGGCGTCACCGCAGCGACGCGTCCGCCCGTAGTTCGGAATCGTTGGATGGTGTCATTGCGTGTCGGTATGTCCACCGGGTATCCTTTCTAACCAGTCCTTCTATCCGACAAGTTAAGGGGGAGCAAGAGAGCCGTCAATGGTCTTGATGCGTCTGTGC
>CAYOTU010000616.1:0-1968 GCA_964406905.1 uncultured Myxococcales bacterium
GACGGCAGGGGCGGGCCGTCGCCCACGGACACCGCGGCTCGAACCCCGGCCCAGTATCGCCTGGGTTCGTCGGTGCTGAAGGTGAACACGGGGGCATGGTACGAGGCTTCGTCCTCCGGGGGGGGCGGCGGGCCATCCTGGTTGGGGCCCTGCCGGGGTGGGGGCCTGTGGTGTGGCCGCAGCTGCTCCCGCTCGTGAGGGGGCAGGTTCTTTGCGATCACCTCCCGCGCCGCCTCGGGGAGGGGCCGCGCTCCCTCGGGGAGCATGGACTCACCCCGGGGATTCAGGGCGTGGAACGTCAGATCGTGCTGTTCCCCATAGTCATCCAGGAGCGCGCTCCAGGCCTCGGGCGGGGTCCGGCTCATGTCCTGCGCGATGTTCCAGGCTACGTCCAGCGCGCGGTCGCCGACGGATCCGCGCAGGGGGCTGTCCATGTCGATGCCGAACTGGACCCGGAACAGGGCCGCGTAGGTTCCCAACAGGACCACGAGACTGAGGATGAACCAGAGGACGAGCTTGGCGAAGAGGGAGGTGCGCACCCGCATCAGGGCTCCCCGAAGTCCTCGAGGAGCATGTAGCCGATGCCGCGGACCGTCTTGATGAAGCGGGGCGTTCGGGGATCGTCGCCCAGCTTTCGGCGGAGCGCGGAGACGTGGACATCCATGGAGCGGTTGTCCCACTCGTGCTCCCGGCCCGAGAGCCGCTCCAGGAGGAAGTCCCTGGACAGCACATGTCCCCGCCGACGTATCAGGATAGCGAGGAGGTCGAATTCGGTGCGGGTGAGCTCGAGCTCGTCATTGTCGAGCCACCCACGTCGAGAGACCGTGTCCAGGCGGATCGGGGCTGCGAACAGCGGCGCTGCCTCCTCGGTGTGCTCCCGCTCTTCCCTCCATGTGGTGCGTCGCAGCACGGCCCGGAGCCGCGCCAGGAGCTCCCGTGAACTCGCGGTCTTGGGGATGTAGTCGTCCGCGCCGATCTCCAGGCCGACCACCCGGTCGATGTCATCTCCCCTGGAGGTGAACATCAGCACCGGCACGTCGGACTCCCGCCGCACGAGCTTGAGCAGCTCGACACCGTCCATCTCGGGCATCATCACGTCGAGGATTACGGCCTGATAGTTCCCCGTGAGGATCCGGCGCAGGCCCTCGGTCGCGCTGGTCTCCACGTCTACGGAGAAGCCATGGGGTTCCAGGAAGTCCGAGACCAGGTCGCAGAGCTCCCGGTCGTCGTCGACGATGAGGATCCTCGTCATCGGCTCTGAGACGTCGTCGTCATTGCTCGGACGGGCCTCCCTCTCAGGTGGTGATTCCCCGAGAGGATACCGCTCTTCCGGGTGGCATACCACGGTTTTCACCTTCTCCGGCTACTGGCCCGGCGGGGGGCCGCCCTGGGGCATGCAGAGCCCTCCGGGGCCGCAGGTCAGGACCATCCGCCCGTCCGAGGGGCAGTCATCGTCCGTCTCACAGTGCGGTACACAGAGGGAGCCCTCCGGGGTGTCCTCGCAGGTGCAGCCCAGGGCTGCGTCCTCGGGGCATCCGCCCTCGGCCAGGCAGTCCGCGGGGCAGGTCTCCAGGGTTTCGTCCGCGTCGCAGGTGCCGTCTCCGCACTCGCTCGTACGCGGCTCCACCTCCGGCGCCACGTGCGCGTAGCGCAATGAGCGCCAGGAGGTTGATGAGCGTCTTCATGTCCGTCTCCTCTGTCCGTTGGTATCCAACCATCTCATGATGGCGAGCCGGAGTAAGGAAAGGACCGTGGAAATCCGGGATAATTGTAAGAGTTTCGTAAGGCGAAGCCCGCAGGGCAATCGCAAAGTCGTCGGATGTGTCTCGTCCCTGTGGGAGGGGCTTTCCAGCCCCGATATGTTTCCCCTGTGGGAGGGGCTTCAGCCCCGATTTTCTTATGGGAGAGGCATTCAGCCCCACATGTAGCCCTTAACCAAACCGAATCGGCCCTGAAGGGCCTCCCACA
>CAYOTU010000617.1:0-1961 GCA_964406905.1 uncultured Myxococcales bacterium
CTGAAACGACGGTGTCGCAGCAGGTGGTCGTCTCAATGTGCCAGAACATGAGACAGCCCCGGCAGACGTTGATCGGGTAGACGAACTCGTTGGAGCGGACCTTGGTGCCGTCGATTTTCCGGCCCTCGACAACGATGTGGACGATGAGGTAGCCGCCCGTGTAGATAGAGTCGAACACCATGTCCCCATCGAGCAGATTCACCACTGAAGCGGGCAAAGCCTCCACCTGGACCACCATTCCATCACCGGGATCCATGTAGCCGGAGGTGGGGGAGAAGATTTCGTCAGGGAGAATCGTCTCGCCGCCGTCCCACTGTCCCAAGAGGCCATCGATCTCAAACCAGAGCCTGGCCCCGGTCAGGATAACCCCGTGAGACTCAACAGCGCCCTCGGTTACTCCGAGCTCCGAGACCGCTGATGCCATCGGAAGACGATTGCTGACCATTGGAAACATCATATAGTTGTTTGCAAACAGAAGATCCAGTGTGCCGACGGAGCGGCTCTCACCGCTCGCAGAGGCACTGATTTTGCAACCTCCCTGCGCGCTTACCGCGGAGTTGCCCGTAAGGAGCAACGTCTGTGGCGTTCCCTCCGGCGCGCAGCCGGCGAGCACTCCGGCAAGGAGCAGGGCCGTCATGGTCAGATGTCGTCTCATCGTCATCTCCTGGTCCACGATTCAATTCTACCCTATGCGCAACCGGCCGGCATCCCAGCTCAGTCGTCCATTACTTTCACCTTCGACGCCTGACGGTTCACGATCCGCGGCGTGATGAAGATCAGCATCTCGGAGCGGTGGTCGGACTCGATGCTGTTGCGGAAGAGCCATCCCAGCAAGGGCAGGTCTGCCAGGAACGGGATCCGTTTATAGTTTTTCGTGGTGCTGCGGGCGAAGATCCCGCCAATGACCGTGGTGTCGCCGTCCTTGAGGAGGAGTTCTGTTTTTGCCTCCTTCTTGCGGATCGTCGGATTGCCGTTGGCGCCGACCTGGGAGAAGTCCGGCTCGTTCTTTTTGATGTTGATCTTGAGCTGGATGTTCCCGTCCTGGGTCACATGGGGAGTAACATCCAACGAGAGCTGTGCATCGAAGAACTGGGTGTTGACGCCCTGTGCGGAGACCACGCTCACCGGGAAGGACACGCCCTGTTGGATCTTGGCGGCCTTGTTGTCCACCGTTGAGATTCGAGGGGCGGAGATGATCTTCACGACGCCCTCCTCCTCCGCGGCGGAGAGCCGCAGGTAGAGGTTGGCTGCCTGGCCGATCGAGCCGAGGGTCAGGCCGATGGCGCCACCCGCGCCCGCCCCTGCTGCTGCGGGCAGGTTCACCGCGAAGTTCGGGCTGTCCGTCGAGTAGAGGCCGCCCGTGTTGGTCGCCGCGCCAGAAGCGCCGCCTGCCAAGCCTATGGTCGAAGGGAAAATAAGCCCCGTCTCGTTGCCCATGGACGCGGAAGCCAGCCCGCTGCCGCCCCACTGCACGCCGACCTGTTTTGAGAAGTCACTGCTCGCCTCGACGATCCGGGCCTCAATGAGAACCTGAGGCGTCTGCGCGTCCAACCGCCGAACCAGATCGTCTACCGCAATCACATGCTCCTCAATATCTTTGATGATCAGGGTGTTGGTACGGGCGTCCACGCTGACCTGCCCCTTGGAACTCAGGATCGACTTGATTTGGGACACGAGTTGCGAGGCCTCGGCGTAGTTCACCGGGATGAGCTTCACCTGGAGCTGCTTCAGCTCGGTGATCTTCTTCTTCTTCTCCAACTCCAGTTCATATTCCTTCTGGATGTCCGCTACGGGCGCGACTCGGTAGATTCCCTCCTCCTTTACATAATCCATGCCGGAGGTCTTGAGGATCATGTCCAGGGCCAAGTCCCATGGGACGTCCTCCAGATAGAAGCTGACCTTGCCTCTCACCGAGGCGTTGGTGACGATGTTCACGCCCCCAACCCGGGCAAGGAACGCAA
>CAYOTU010000618.1:0-1954 GCA_964406905.1 uncultured Myxococcales bacterium
GTTATCCAGCTCATCGCAGATCTCGATGTTGCCGGGATACATGCCAGGGTTGTCGTCGTCGCAGTCGCCCTTGGCCTGGCTCCATCCCTCCTCGTCGAAGCAGAGGCAGGTCGTCTCGCCGTCCTCCACGCCGACGCCGTCGCCGTCCTTGTCCTCCCAGTACATGGTGCAGCCCTCAGCCCAGGCCTCGTCCATCTCGCCGTCGCAGTCGTTGTCCTCGTAATCGCAGATTTCCTCCACACCCGGGTGGACCGAGAGATTCGAGTCATCGCAGTCGCCGCCCTGGTTGACGTAGTTGCCGCCGGGGGACTCGCAGAGGCAGAGGCCAGCGCCGATGCCGTAGCCGTCGCCGTCCTCGTCCTTGTACCAGTTCGTGCAGCCGTTCGACTCCGGCGGGTCGATCTCGCCGTCGCAGTTGTCATCCTCGCCGTTGCAGCTCTCCGCCGCGGGGGTCTTGGCGTCGCAGTCGGTCAGGCCGTCGGGCCCGCAGAAGCGGATCCCCTCGCAGGTCCCGAAGCCGTTGGTCTTGACGCAGTCCGTCTGGGCCGCGTCTTCTATCATCCAGGGGGTGCACTCGCACTCTCCACCTGCGGGGATGCACTGGTGGATGAGCTGCCCCAACTCCGTCTCGAATTCCGCGCAGAGGTAGTCGTTCGGGCACTCACCGCTGCTGGAGCAGTCCGCACCGCAGAAGCTGCCGTTGCCGTCGAAGTCCACGCACATGTCCTTGTTGTCCGTGAAGATTGACTTGCACTCCTCATCGTCGTTGCAGGGCGTGCAGAGGAACTGGAACTCGGGCAGGCAGATGTACTTCACGTCCGGAAGGCTCTGGACGTCCTGGACGCACTGCCAACCGTTGGGGCAATCCTCGATGCAGGTCTGGGTGCAGACCTTGCCGTTGCCCCACTGCACGCAGTAGCCATCGAGGCAGTCGCCGTTGTCGTCGCAGGGGCACATGAACTGGCCGGGCCCTTCGCACTGGATCACGTCCGGTTCGGGCTCCGTGCCGTCGTCCGACGTGGAATCCATGTCGTTCGTGATCTCGCTGTCCTGCATCGGCTTCATGTCAGGATCCTCGACATCGCCGATGTCCGGCAGCTCCCCGTCGTGGAGCACGTCATCGGGGATGCCGGTGTCCACTCCTTCTCCAGACAGATCCGCGGGTGAAACGGCGCTCCCGGAGCCGCACGCGGCCAGCGAGAAGATTACACCCAAGAGGAAGCACGACAGGATGATTCGGCTGCTTCTCATCTCCAACTCCTCATCAAAGGCCAAAAGGCCCACGCTAACATGTTCAGGGTGAGTCTACCTGACCGCATTGATGTGATCAACGAAAACTCCCGATGCCCGTACGCAAGATATATAGTAGTGGCGGTGGTGGTTGCGCGCTCCGGCCGAGAGCCTTATCATTCTCGCCATGTCCGACGGCCCCACCACCACTCCATCGCGTCCTCCACTCATAGGTCCCGGCCCGCGCCGATGGGACCTCGCCGTGGCAGCGGGGCTCTTCGTCGGGACCCTTCTTCTAGTCATGGCCACCACAACAAACCTGGGCTTCAACCGGGACGAGACCTTCTACCATCACTATGCGAAGGTCTACTGGACCTGGTTCCTCGACCTCGCGGATGCGTCCGACGCTGACGCGCGGTCGAAGCTCCTCTCTGACGAAGGCGTGGAGCAGGTCTGGCGCCAGAACTACGAGCATCCGCCTCTGATGAAGGTCCTCTTCGGGCTGAGTTGGAAGGTCCTGGGTGCGAAGAAGCGGGAGATCCGCTTCGTGGATGACCGGACCCTCCGGGTGATTGGCATGGACCGTCCCCACGGCTTCGAGGAAGGCGATCAATTCGACATCCTCCGGCCCCTGGGAGTGGACGAGGACCCCGATACGTCGGATCGGGTTATAGGCCTGGCCACGGTCATTCAACGCAAACGTCACGAGGCGCGTGCCTCTATC
>CAYOTU010000619.1:0-214 GCA_964406905.1 uncultured Myxococcales bacterium
GTTTGCATCTCCAATTTCCGGATGGCTGAAGGATGAACTCAAAGACCATATGCTTTATTACCTCTCGGAGACGCGGCTGCGCCAGCAAGGTTTGTTTGATCCTGCTCGTGTCGGGCAGCTCGTCTCCATGCATCTGAAAGGGCGGTCGTTGAACGCAAATCGCTTGTGGTTCCTCCTGATGTTCCAGATGTGGCATGAGCGATGGGTTGAAAAA
>CAYOTU010000619.1:224-1942 GCA_964406905.1 uncultured Myxococcales bacterium
TGCGGATCAGAGGGCTGAGCCGGTGAGCGTCTGGCAGTGGGCGTCGAGCGCCGATTTTCCCTGTTTACTTCCGCGCACGCGTGCGTTAAGGTACCCTGGCCATTGTTGTGTAGATCCTTTTAATCGCACGCGCGAGATTGGGGAAGGATATGGTCGACAAGCAGGACAAGGAACTCCGGGACGGCGACGAGGTCGACGTGGAGGAAGAGTACGGGGCGGATAGCATCAAGGTCCTCAAGGGCCTCGAAGCAGTGCGTAAGCGCCCCGGGATGTACATCGGGGACACGGACGACGGGACGGGGCTGCATCACCTGGTCTTTGAGGTGGTGGACAACAGCATAGACGAGGCCCTCGGCGGGTACTGCGACCTCATTACCACAAAGATACTGGCCGACGGCTCGGTCTCGGTGGAGGATAACGGCCGCGGCATCCCCGTGGGGATCCACGAGGACGGGAATCGGTCAGCGGCCGAGGTCGTGATGACCGAGCTCCACGCGGGCGGCAAGTTCGACGCGAGCTCCTACAAGGTCTCCGGCGGCCTCCATGGCGTGGGCGTCTCCGTGGTCAACGCACTCTCCGAGGACCTGAAGCTCTGGGTCTATCGAGATGGCCATGTCCACTACCAGGAGTATGTCCGCGGTGCACCCGTCGCACCCGTCAAGGTCATGGGGCAGACGGAGAAGCGGGGGACCAAGGTCCTCTTCTACCCGGATCCGGACATCTTCAGTCTGAACACTGAGTTCCAGTACGATGTCCTGTCCCAGCGTCTCCGGGAGCTGGCCTTCTTGAACAGCGGCCTCACCATCGCCATCGAGGACGAGCGGAACGGCAAGAAGGAGATCTTTCGCTACAACGGCGGGATTCGGTCCTACGTGGCCCACATCGCCATGAACAAGCAGAAGATTCACGATGAGCCGATCCACATCATCGGCGAAAAGGACATGATCATCGTGGAGGTCGGACTCCAGTGGACCACCTCCTACCAGGAGAACGTCTTCGCGTTTACCAACAACATCCGAAACCGGGACGGTGGATCCCACGTGGCGGGCTTCCGGGCCAGCCTCACCCGGTCGGTCAACACCTACTCCCAGGCCCAGAACCTCCTCAAGAACGACGGCGCCCTCTCCGGCGAGGACGTTCGGGAAGGCCTCGTCGCTGTGCTCTCGGTGAAGATGCCCGACCCCAAATTCTCCAGCCAGACCAAGGACAAGCTGGTCTCGTCGGAGATCAAGGGCCTGGTCGAGTCGATCCTCAACGAGGCCCTCGCCACGTACTTCGAGGAGAACCCCTCCGCGATCAAGCAGATCATCGGCAAGTGCCTGGAGGCGAGTCGGGCCCGTGACGCGGCCCGGCGTGCGCGGGAGATGATCCGGCGCAAGGGCGCGCTGGACAGCGCCAGCCTCCCCGGCAAGCTCGCTGATTGCCAGGAGCGGGATCCCACCAGGGCTGAAATCTTCATCGTCGAGGGCGACTCAGCGGGCGGCTCGGCCAAGCAGGGCCGGGACCGACGTACCCAGGCTATCCTTCCCCTGCGGGGCAAGATCCTCAACGTGGAGAAGTCCCGCTTCGACAAGATCATCAAGAACGACTCCATCGTCCTCATGGTAACCGCGCTGGGCACCGGCATCGGCCCCGAGAGCTTCGACATCTCGAAGCTCCGTTACCACAGCATCGTGATCATGACCGATGCGGACGTGGACGGGCACCACATCACCACC
>CAYOTU010000620.1:0-1941 GCA_964406905.1 uncultured Myxococcales bacterium
GTCGCTGTCCACCGGACCCTGATCTTCACGGGACCGGCCGGGGGATCACTGCTGATGACCACGAAGTCAATCCCGGAACTGGTGAGCAAAATCTTCTCGAACCATACCCCCGGCGCCACCGGGGCCTCAGCCTGGTACGGCGCCACCAGACTGAGGATCACGTCCTCCTTACCCGGAGGCAGTACCCAGGATACGGTCCCCTCGTCAGCCCTGAGGTCCGCGGTCGGGACAAGCGCGGTGAGGGCCGCTGCGAGCAAGCCGAACATGGCAACACGACACTTCACTTATCAACCCCTGCGTCTCATGAAACCCCCGATGGCCCGGAGTCGACTCATCCCGTGTCTCCACCCCGCCCCGAAGCAAATGCCAGGAGACCCTGTCCCCAGATGACGAACGCGGCCACGACCAGCACCGTCCCCGCTATCCAGTCTTCGCCCTGGGGGACCAACCACACGGCAAAGGGGGCCAGGAGAAGCGGCATAAACCCCAGGAGCAAGAAGACCTTGAGCGGGTTGTATCGCAGGATCACCTCCACCAGGGTCTGAGCCATGCGCAGGGAGTCCCGAACGGGCCGGATCTTGCGTTTGCCGAGGCGGGCTCTGTAGTCCACCGGATGGAAATCGATGAACCGCCCCTGGAGGGTCATGAGCAGGGTCATGGTCGTGGTGAAGGAGAATGCCCGCGGCAACGCGTGCAGGAGGGCCATAGCGGTGCTGCGGCGGAAGACCCGCAGCCCCGAGTTGGGATCCGGGATCCAGGACCCCACCGCGAAGTTGGTCAGCAAGAGGAACACGGTCCGCATGGGAGAGAAGAAGGCCCGCCGACGGTATCGGGGGCCTGTCCGCGCGCCCACCACGAGATCGAAACGCTCGAGCTTGCGGAACATCTCGGGGAGCTCCTCCAGGGGGTAGGTCCCGTCCGCGTCGGTGATAGCGATGCCCTCGAACCTCGCTGCACGTATGCCGGTCTTGAGGGACGCACCATAGCCAATGTTCACGGGGTGGCGGATCACACGGCATCCCCGCTCCTCCGCTACGGCCGCAGTGCGATCCCGGGAGCCGTCGTCAACGACGATGACCTCCACGGGCTGGGGGAGTGCGGGCGCCACCGCTTCCAGTTCATCGAGGGTGGTGCCGATCCCATCCTCCTCGTCGAGCGCGGGGATGATGACTGAGGTGCCTTGGGGACTTTTGGAATCCATCAGCGTTCGGCCTCCGTGAGCAGTCGAATCACCCCGGTTCCCTGGCGGAGCAGGGTGGACCAGGGGGTGCCCCAAACAAGGCGTAATGCTTGCGTGGGGCGGAAGTAGAAAGACAGCACTCCGCGTCGAAACAGGGTGCGCAGGGTGCGCGCGTCCATGTCAGCAAAAGACCTCGCCCTGAGAGAGACGTCCTGGGAGCCGGGATCCCCGGGATCCACGCGCCCATTTCTGACAAGCTCCTCCCAGAGGGCAGAGCCCGGCCGCGGCGCGTAGAGGTTGAAGGATGCGTAGTCCAGGGGCAGAGTGCGGGCCAGGCGAAGGGTGGCCTCGATGTCCTCTCGGGTCTCTCCCGGGACCCCCATAATGAAGTGACCGCAGGTGCGGATCCCGAGGCGCCGCGCGGTGGCCAGCACGGGGGCTGTGCGGCTGCCTGGGGGCTTGCCCAGGCGCCGCGCCACCGCGTCGGAGCCCGTCTCCACCCCAACCAGGATCACCTCACAGCCAGAGCGCCGCATGGCCTCCAGGACCTCATCGTCCAGGACATCAGCGCGGCACTCCGCGGACCAGCTCAGGCCGAGGTCCGCGTCAGCCATGGCCTGGGACAAAGCCAGGGCACGGGCCCGATCAGGGCCGAAGGTCATGTCCCGAATATAGACCTCCCGGATCCCGAGACGACGGATCTCGGTCAGCTCATCCAGAACATCGGGGATCGGCCGAACGTGGTGCGGCAGGCCATGGGA
>CAYOTU010000621.1:0-1934 GCA_964406905.1 uncultured Myxococcales bacterium
ATAGCCCGCACCAGATGTGGACTCCCTCAACACAGCGCCCCACGGCAAGATGCGGGAGCTGTCCCTTCAGTTCCTCTCGTTCTACCGTGACCCAGCGATCCTGCCGATTCTGATGCGTACCTTCCGGAAGGGCGACCCGCTCGTGCGCGCCAACGTGATCAGCATCGCTGGTCTGTACAGGCAAGATGAGGCCGTCCAACTCATGGAACTGGGGCTCAAGGATCTGGACGTCGGCGTCCGTCTCAAGGCCATGGAGATGATAGCGAAGAGCGACCTGCCGCAGACGGTTCCGCTCCTTTTGTCTCGAGCTGAGGAGGATCCCGAACTGAACATCCGCATAGCTGCGCTCCAGGCGCTCTTCTACCTTGGCGAAATGAGCGCTGTTCCCAGCATGGTGCGCATGCTTCAGTACGAGAAATGGCCCATTCGCATAGAGATCCTGAAGGCCCTCCTCTGGATGGGGCGGGCCAGCCACGTGGGCCCCATAGCAGAGCAACTTGCCCATCGGAAGCCGGAGATAGCGAACCTGGCGAAGCGCACTCTGGCGAACCTCTCCTACCTGGACGGAGAGCGAAGCCTCGAGGGTTGGAGCCGTAGCGTCGGTGCGATCCAAAAGGCCCGTCTGGGTAAGCACGACACTCCGCTGTCCGTGAACCGCAAGGAAATTCATGTCGGCAAGGAGGTCATCGAGGTCCTGGTAGCAGGAACCCCGGACCGCGGGACGCTCCTGCTGCTGCGGTCCGGTGATGGCCTGGACGACACATGGTTCCTGGAGGCCTTGCGTCCTCTCGCCGATGACTACCGGATTGTACTCATGGACTTCCCCGGCTGCGGTTTTCTGGACGGGGACAGTCGTCCGGGGGCCGATCGGTGTATGGCCTGGCACGGGGAGCGAATCGAGCTGGTACGCAGCGCGTTCACCTCCGGCAAGGTTGTGATCATCTCCCACTCGGTGGCGTCCTACGCGGCGGCCTGGTATGCGGCGAAGCACCCCGACGCGGTGAGCAAGCTGATCCTCATTGCGCCGGTCTATCCTGAGGCAATTATGCTGCGGGATACGGTCCGGCGTATCGAGGAGGGTATTCCGACCAGGTGGCGAAAGGAGCTGAATTTACTGGATGGCCTCCGCGGGCGAATGAACCCCCGGGCCTATCACCGCTATCGCCATCGCGCCGAACTGGCCGCGTTGGTCAGCGGCCAGGGGAACGCAAGCCTGGTGACGAGCTACTACGGTTTGAGCTGGTTCCTCCATGAGGTATGGCTGCCTGAGGGTGACACCGATCTCGAGGCGGCCTTTATGCAGATCCGGGCCCCGGTCCTCCTGATCATCGGCGAGAACGATCCCGTCTCGCCGGAGAGCCTGGGGTCATTTCGGCGCATCGGCCGGATCCGGGGGAACTACCTGCTTGCGATGGTACCGAACGCGATGCACTTCCCCCACGTTAGCCAGCCGGAGACCTTCCGCTCCGCTGTGAAGCAGTTCCTGACCGAGGTCGACGGTGCCAGCGGCGCGTTCGGCGCAGCAGGTATGGTTCCTACCGCAGTGGTGTCCATCGGTGAGCGCGGCCTGGCGAATGCGGGGGGGCACGACACGGGACAGGTATCCCTCCAATCTGTGGGGCCCGAGCCCGTCGGCCTGTCCGACCTTATGAATCCCGACGCGATCGCCCCGCTGCCGGAAACAGCGGAAGATCCCGAGTCAGCGGTGGCTGTAGAGACCCCGCAGCCGGATCAGACGTCCACCCATGACTCTGGCTTTGCCGCGTTGGAGTCACCCCCGGGGGACAACAACGGCGGGCAGGTCAGCAAGGCCTTCGAGACGACGCGGGCCCCCTTCTGGCCCTGGTTCACCTTGGCCCTCAGCGGTGCTGTGGCCGCGGCAGGTGGCGTGGTCAACCACCTTGCCCTCGAAGACGGGCGTCGGGCTGACCGCC
>CAYOTU010000622.1:0-1932 GCA_964406905.1 uncultured Myxococcales bacterium
GTAATCCCGAGCTGTGTTGGTGCTCTTGTCCACCAGGTCCCATTTGTTCGCGATAATTCCGAACGCTCGACCGTGGTCCTCAGCGAGACTGACGATGCGCGCATCCTGGTCTGCCAGCTCCCGGGTGGTGTCCAGGACAAGGAGCACCACCTGCGCGCGGTCGACGCTGCCTAAGGCACGGATCACGCTGAAACGCTCCACCCGAGTGTTGATCCGGGCCTTGCGGCGGATCCCCGCAGTGTCGATAAAGAGATACTTGCGACCGTCCTTCAACTCCACCGCGGTGTCGATCGCGTCCCGGGTGGTCCCCGGCACCTCGTTGGCCAGGAGCCGTGACTCGCCCAGAAGTTGGTTGATCAGGGTCGACTTACCCACGTTGGGGCGGCCCACAACCGCTACCCTTGGCATGTCCTCGTAGGGGTCCGGCGTGCTGGTATCCAACTCCGGGTCCGGGAGGCGTTCGTTGAGGGCCTCCATGAGGTCCCGCATCCCGCGTCCATGGGCAGCGGAAACCAGCAACAGGTCGCTCATGCCCAGGGACCAGAACTCAGCGGAGTCGGCCTCCCGCTTAGGTCCATCAACTTTGTTGACCACGTGGAGCACTGGCCGCTGCGCGTCCCGGAGCATGTCCGTGATGTCCCGGTCCGCGGGGGTGAGTCCGTCTGCCGCGTCGTAGAGGAGCACGACCACGTCCGCCTCACCGATCGCCAGATCCACCTGTAATTTCATCGCTTCCAGAAACGCGTCGTTCGGGTCCGGATCAAAGCCCCCGGTATCCACCAGGGTGATGGGGCGCTCCAGGAGGTCTGTGTGCCCGTAGTTACGGTCACGGGTGACCCCGGGGAGGTCCTCTACGATGGCGATGCGCTCGCGCATCAGTCGATTGAACAGGGTGGACTTGCCTACGTTGGGCCGGCCCACGATGGCTACGACAGGGCGCCTCATGGCTGGTACTCCACTCGGGTGAGCCCCTTCGCATGGCGGGTCCAGTCCTTCTCTACGCGGACGTGGAGCTCGAGGTTGATATGGCGGCCGAAGCGCGTCTCAAGAGACTGGCGGGCCGCGGTGCCGATGCGCACAAGCATGGCCCCGCGCTTCCCGATGATTATGCCCTTCTGGCTGCTCCGCTCCACGTGAATCGTCGCAGTGATCACCAGCACGCGCTTCGGAGGCGGGCCGTCCTCCATGCGGTCGAGGGTGACAGCGACGGAGTGAGGCACCTCCTGGTGGGTGTAGTAGAGGACCTTCTCCCGAATGGCCTCTGTGATCATGAACCGGTCGTCACGGTCAGTTACCTGCTCATCGGGGAACATCCGGTCCCCCTCGGACAGGACCTCCACCAACACCGCGGTGAGCGCGTCGAGGCCGTCTCCCTTGAGCGCGGAGATTGGGATGATCGCGATTGCACCGGCTTCAGCGTATGCCTCCATGATCGGCAGGAGGAGGTGCTTCTTCACGCGGTCTATTTTGTTCACGGCAATGACAAAGGGAGTCCCAGCGTCGCGGATCGCTGCCACGATAGCGTCGACCCGGCTCCGTTCAGCCTTGGGTTCCTTCCCGAACCGAATCGCGTCCAGGAGGAGGCAGACCACGTCCACGTCGCCCAGGACGTCGAGGGCCGCAGCCACCATGACCCGATTCAGCTCCTTGCCGCCCTCGTGGATCCCAGGCGTGTCCACGAACGCTATCTGGGACGCTGGCCTGGTGAGGATGCCCAGGATCCGGTGGCGCGTGGTCTGAGGCTTGGGGCTGACGATCGCGATCTTCTCGCCGAGGAGGTGGTTCAAGAGGGTGGACTTACCGGTGTTCGGCCGCCCGACGAGTGCGACGAAGCCTGACCGGTGACCTGCGGGAGCGGCTCTAATTCTCGACATGCTCCCCGAAACATGGCGGGGGATCTCCTCTACCACGCGATCGATGTCCAGGTCGGTC
>CAYOTU010000623.1:0-1926 GCA_964406905.1 uncultured Myxococcales bacterium
GACGACCTCGGTCAGGATGAACCTGAGGAAGTCGAACCCCCCGGCTCCAGTCGTCTGTAGAAAAATCCTGAACCGAGACACGTGACGCCCCGGTCCAGGATCAGGGCATGGGTAGGGCCGTTTCCGATCCCAGCCGGGAGCCTGCGACCGTGGATGCTCAGTTTTTCCCTTGGAAATGGGCCCCGGCGTCCTCCAACTCCTCAATAGACCCGATATCGAACCACGCTCCCGACGGCTTTAGCGTTAGCACAGGTCTGCGCGCTGCCAACCACGCGATGAATGACCCCGCGTTGTCAGGATTCTCTCCGGCTCTCAGGTAGTCGCGCAGCGCGCGGCTGACATCCCGAGGGAAGACGTAGACGCAGACTGCGAAGAGGCGACTCCAGGGCTCAGCTGGCTTCTCGACGAAACGCAGGATCTTCCCGTTTGCGCCCAACTCCAGGTTGTTGAACTTAGCTGCTTCCTGAATGGTCGCCACCTCGGAGAGGAGGACCGTGGGCCTCCTCCCCCGGGCCTGGTAATCGGCCCAGACCTGGGCCAGGTCGAACTCGAAGAGGTTGTCGCCGGCCAAAACCCAGAAATCTTCGCCACCCTTCAGATGGGCCGCGCCTAAGGCCATGTCTCCTACCGCGCCCCTCTTGGTGCCCTCCGATGTGACGCCGTTGTCCACTGCCACCGCTTCGAAGGGCAGATCCATGCCTCGGAGCGCTGCCTCGAACGCGTCCACGAACTTCGTGTTGGTGACCACTACCACCCGCGTCAGGCCATGCTCTGCGAGGGGACGAAGCCTCCCGACAATTCGGTCCAGACAGGTCTGCCCCGCCACGTCCAGGAGGGGCTTGGCCCAATCTCGGGTCAGCGGGTGAAGCCGCGTCGCGAAGCCGCCGGCCAGGATTACAGCTTCCATCCCATCGCCCCCTCGCAGAAGCCTGGTATTTCGAGAAGCGCGTGCTCCCGTGGCAGGCAGGCCGCGGCCGCAGCTCGCAGTTCCGTCACAGCTTCGTCGTCGCTGACCAGGGCCAGGAGGCTCCCGCCGAAGCCCGCACCGGTGATCCGCACGCCGAGGACCCCGTGGTCCGCGTCGCAGCCGCGTACAAACTCGTCGATCTCGGGCAGGCTCACGCCAAAATCCCGGCTGAGGCTCCAGTGCCCCTCGGTGAGTATCGCGCCTGCCGCTGCAGCGTCCCCCGCCAGGAGAGACGCGCGCATCCGCCCGACACGGACGTTCTCAGTGACGAAATGCCGCAGGAGCCGGGCTGCTTCGTCCGCTATGGCTGCACCGCGGCACGCGTCGGCCAGCGCGTTGATCGGGAGGGTCCGCAAATCGTCCGGGGACTCGTCCGAGTTTTCGGCCAGGACAGCCATGGCCGCGCGGCTCTCCCGGACCTTGGACGCGTAGTCCCCCCCCGTCAGTTCCCGCTTGAACCCGGAGTAGACCACCACCCAGCGTGCATCCTTCAGATCAGCGGTGACCTCTTCCCATGTCTCGTCCCGGCAGTCCAGAAGACAGGCAGTCCCCACCCTGGCGCAGGACACAATGAACTGGTCCATCAGGCCGCAGGGGACACCGACGAAGTCGTTCTCAGCGCGTCGGGCCGCGCGCGCTGTCTCCATACAACTAAAGACACAGTCCGGCTCGTCCTGGGCCAGAACAGCCCGCGCTGTCGCCATGAGAAGGGCCGCGCTGGAGGACATGCCCGCGGCCAGAGGAACCGTGGACGCTATGGCCGCGTCAAAGCCGCGCTCCACGCCGAGTGCGCGCGCCATCCCGAGAGGATAGTCCCCGAAGTCCCCGAGGGGCTCCGCCGCGTCGGCTGCGGCCTCGTAGACCTTGTTGAACAGGTGGCTGACCACCCGAACCCGCCCGTCGTCCCGCGGCCGCCAGGCCACCGCAGTGAAATAGGGCACAGCGGCGGGCAAAACAAA
>CAYOTU010000624.1:0-1926 GCA_964406905.1 uncultured Myxococcales bacterium
CGGTCAGGGCGGCGAGCTTCTTGTCGGTGAGTCGGTGCAGCCCGTGATGGAATAGTGGGCGCCGATCACGACATAGTCGAGGGTTGCCAGGGTGCGCACGGTTCCCTCCGGGCTGGGATGACAACCCCGGGACTCTACACACGTACCTCCCCACGAACAACCGCGTCTCTTCTCCCAATCCCCGCAGATAGGCCACCACAGTAATTAACTATATTTTGTAAATGTATTTACATTATTATAGGCAGCACTTGACTTTCTTTTCCAGAAGACAAGGCTGTGTTCATCTGACAGGGAGGTACGTCATGATCGTAGTCATCGGAGGAAGCGCAGCAGGGATCACCACCGCAATCACGGCTCGTAGGTATCACAAGGACCAGGAGATCATGCTGATCAGGCGTGAGGAGAAGGTCCTAATCCCCTGCGGCATTCCGTACATCTTCGGGACCGTGGGCTCTGCGGACAAGAACCTGATCCCCGACGGCGTTCTGGACGCCAACAAGATTACCCTCAAACGCGGCGATATCCAGGCCCTGGACCTGAAGGGATACACGGTCCAGCTCGTGGGCGGCGAAGAGTTCACCTACGAAAAGCTCGTCATCGCCACCGGCTCTGAGCCCATAGTCCCGCAGATCCCCGGGGTGGACCTCGACGGCGTCTTCACCGTAAAGAAGGACGTGGCCTACTTGGGCAGGCTGCAGGAGCGCCTTAAGAGCGCGAAGAACTTGGTGATCATCGGCGGCGGCTTTATCGGCGTGGAGTTCGCTGACGAGTGCAACAAGACCCCAGACCTGAACGTAAAGATCGTTGAGGTCCTGCCCCGTTGCCTGGAGACAGCGTACGACACCAGCATCTGCGAGCGGGCCGAGCGGGTTCTCAAGGACCGGGGCGTGGACATCATCACTGGAAGCAAGGTCGTCCGGATCAGCTCCAATGAGGATGGCAAGGTCAACGGCGTGAACCTGGAGAACGGCAAGGAGCTCCCCGCGGACATCGTCCTCCTGGGCATCGGCGCGAAGCCCAATACCCAGCTCGCCCGTGCCGCCGGGCTGAAGATCGGTCCCACCGGTGCGATCCAGGTTGACCGGCATATGGCCACCAGCGCGGCGGACGTCTTCGCGGTGGGAGACTGCTGCGAGAAGGTCTCCTTCTTCGACGGCCGCCCCCTCCCCCTGCGCCTGGCGTCCATCGCCAGCATGGAGGCCCGTATCGCGGGCGCAAACCTCTTCAGTCGCAAGCGCAGCAACCCCGGCGTCATCGGCGTCTTCTCCACCGCGATTGGGGACCAGGCCTTCGCCACCGCGGGCCTCACCGAGAAGGCCGCAACGGACTGGGGCTACGACGTGGTCGTGGGCTCTGCCGAGGCCCCCAACCGTCACCCCGGCGGAATGAAGGGCATGGCTAAACTCGGCGTGAAGCTGGTCTTCGAGCGCTGGAGCGGGACGATCCTGGGTGGCCAGGCCTGGGGCGCTGATTCAGTGGGAGAGATCGGCAACATGCTGGCCGCGTGCGTCATGAGCCGCATGACCGTTGACCAGATCGTCACCTTCCAGCTCGGCACCCACCCAGCGCTCACCGCGTCGCCCATGGCGTACCAGATCGTCAACGCGGCGGAGGAGGCACAGATGGCCCGCCTCTCCTGACCCACCTCTCCTTTCCCATCCCCCTGTGGGAGGGGCGTCCACGCCCCGATTTCTACCGACATCCCTACTCATCCTTCATCACGACGCTCTCCAGGAGGCTCGGGCTCCTAATCTCCACGGGCGGCTTCCCTTTCCGCGTGATGGTCGCGGTGGTCTTGCCGCGCATAATGATTGATTTCTGAGGCAAAATCACGAGGGGTGGATAAAATTCGGCTGAAAACGGCTCGATTCGGCGCTTACGGCCTCAAATGAAGTCCAGCGCTAATATGTCGTGCGAAAACCGAGG
>CAYOTU010000625.1:0-1924 GCA_964406905.1 uncultured Myxococcales bacterium
GAGGTGATGGCCAAGGGCAAGCACCGCCCCGCCCCCCTCACAATCTTCGACCAGTTCATCCTCATGGGACCCATCGTCGAGATGCGGGGCGACGAGGAGACGATAAGATTCTACAGGGGCATGGCGAAAGCGCTCGACGATCGCATCAGCAACGGCGTCGGCGCTATCCGGGAAGAGCGACACCGGCTCCTCTGGGACAACCTGCCGATCTGGTTCAGGATGCGCCACATGTCCCATCTCCTGGCCTCAAGCGGCGCGGCCTGTGTGGCCTCGACCTACACCAACGCGTGGGGCGAGCTGGCCGAGATGATGCAGCCCGGAAAACCGGTGGAGAGCATGGCGCAGGTCTACCTGCACCCGATCCTGAATCGCTCCACAGAGCACAAGCTCGACACCATGCGCACCATGATCGACGAGTTCCACCTGGACGGCGTTCTGCTCCACTCGGATCGCTCCTGCAAGCCCTACTCCATCGGCCAGGTGGACCAGAGGGATCGCCTCGTCAATGAGATCGGTGTCCCTGCGCTCCTCCTGGAGGCGGACCACTCCGATGAGAGGGTCTACAACGACGAGCAGGCTGACAATCGCATCGCCGCGTTCCTGGAGATGCTGGAGGGTTGAAATGGGCAATATCAGGGCTTTGGGCATAGACGCTGGCTCCACCACCACAAAGATCGTCGGCGTGGACGCGGCGGGTGCGCTGATCTGGCACCGCATGGACCAGACCGACCCCAAGGGAGACGAGCAGATCCGGGCCATGCTGGCGAAGGGCCAGGCAGCGGCCGGCGAGACCGTCCCCGCTGTGGCCACCGGTTACGGACGGAAGCTCGCCACGGGCGCGGACCTGGTCGTAACCGAGATCACCTGCCACGCGCGTGGCGTGTTCCGCGCACTCGGTCGCACCGGAACCCTGGTGGACATCGGTGGCCAGGACTCCAAGGTTATCCGCATCGGCCCTCGGGGCAACGTGGTGGACTTCGCGATGAACGACAAGTGCGCAGCGGGGACCGGGCGCTTCTTCGAGAACGTGGCCTACCGCCTGCGAATTGAACTCTCCGAGTTGGACGGCTACGCGCTCTCGACCACGGAAGAGACCCCGATCTCGAGTACCTGCACGATCTTCGCTGAATCGGAGATCATCTCTCTCCTCGCGAGGGGTACGGAGCTGGCCCCTATCCTGCGCGGTGTCCACCGCGCCCTGGTCCGCCGTGTCGCGGCCATGGCCCGGACCACGGGCGTGCAGGGAGACATCTTCCTGTCAGGGGGTGCGGCCAAAAACCGGGCCGTCCAGCAGATGCTCGCTGAAGAACTGGGCGCGGACAAGGTCATCGTCCCTGAACACGCCCAGCTCATGGGAGCGTACGGCGCTGCGCTGACCGCGCTTGGGGAAACTTGATGACTGCACGGTTGATATCGGCATTCCGAGATGGGTAGTCATCGTCGCCTTTCTCCCCGGCCTCCTCAGCCTGTTTCCTCATCTCGAAGGTTGGCAACGCGTTCGGGATGGAGAAGAAAATACGTCTTGTCGCGGGAATCCTCAATGGGCCGGAGGGAAATCTTTTCAGGAATGATAGGACTATACGAATCGGGCCCCGAGCCCCACCATCCAGGAACCGTAACCGTAGCGGCTTCGCTGGCTCTATCTCCTCCGAAAACAACCTGTCGTCCCTACGCCCCTGCGGGTCGGGAGGAGACGGAGGGTATCCGGTCTTTGACCCCCCCGAGCAGACGGTGCCCGAGTGGTATACCAGGGTGGAGAACTATGAGCAGCTCAACCTCGTTGAGATGAACGAGGACCCCTTCCGCATGTTGATAACACGCGCCAAGGCCCTTGAGGCCGGCACCGGGTTCGGCATCATTCAGTCGTTCAGAGGGTGTTCCCATATTATCCTCCTACTGCGGCCAACGTCTCGACATCATTGAC
>CAYOTU010000626.1:0-1921 GCA_964406905.1 uncultured Myxococcales bacterium
GCTGTTCGAACCAGCACAGGAGCCCGGAGACCTCGCCCACGGAGCCGGTCATGGCGTGGTTGACGCAGCCGCACCAGTGCATGCAGCGGGGCTGGAGCTCGCACTCCTGGCACTCGTCGAGGATCTGGTTCTTGCTGGCGATGAGCGCGTCCCGGACCTCCACGTCCACCCCGTCGAAGACGTTGCCGATGATCACCTCGGGGAGGTTGTCCTCGCCGATGAGGCGGTCGCAGGGGTAGATGTTCCCCGATGGAGCCACCGCCAGCTCCTCGCAGCCGAAGTCGCAGCGGTCCGTACACGAGAAGCCGCCCTTCAAGTGGGTGATCACCTTCGCGTCCAGGACGTTGACCTTGATGATCATCCCCTGGCGGAAGATGTCGATGTAGGCCTCGGTGAGCTCATGGTAGTGCAGGCGGTATGCGTCCCGGGCCGCCTCGTCCCAGTCCGCCTCATAGTTGATGTTGAAGCTCATGTCCCGGATGCCCAGATCCACCATGTACCGCAGGCTGGCCGCGAGCTCCGCGGAGTTGGACGGGTCCACCACGGTGATGGTCTTCAGGGGCAGCCCCGCGGCCAGGGTGCGGCGAATCCCAGCCTCCACCGCGGCGTGGGTGGAGCTGCCATCGGGGTAGACCCGGCACGCGTCATGCGCGGCCTGGTTGCCGTCGATGCTCACCCCCACGTGGAAACCGCTCTCCTTGAGCCAGGCAACGCGCTCGTCGTCCAGGAGGCTGCCGTTGGTGGTGACCACCAGGGTCACCGGGGTCTCGTAGGACGCGGTGCGCTCCCGCACGTACTCGGTGGACGCCTTCATCAGGTCGAAGCGCATGAGGGGCTCGCCGCCGAAGAAGCCCACCTGCTTCAAGGGCTTGTCTCCGTCCAGGATCAGGTCCACCGCGGTCTTCGCAGTGCCCAGGGGCATCTCCCGGGAGAAGTGCTCGCCGTTGTAGCAGTAGGTGCACGCGAAGTTGCACGCGTGATCAAGAAAGAGGGTCAGGCGCATGGGGCTACTCGCTATCAGGGGAGGAGATCATATCAGGCATCACGGGGTCCCCGGCCAGGGGCGGGAACTCGCCCTCGACGTCCTGGGCCTCGATCACATCCAGGGACGGGGCCTCGCCGGGCAGGGGCGGGAACTCGTCCTCAACGTCCACGGGCGCGACCGCGTCGTCCCCGGGCATGGGCGGCGCGTCCTCGGGCACGTCCTGGGAGAGCGTGTCCGGCGGGCGCTGCGCTCCGGGCAGAGGCGGGAACTCCCCGCTGTCGGTCACCGCGTCCAGGGTGTCCGGTCCCGGCTCGATGGGATCGGGCATGGCCGCACCCATGCAGCGGGTCGCGCCGAAGAGGGGCACGGCCAGGAGGGCCGCCTTGCCCACCAGGGAGAGGAAGTCCCTGCGGTTGCTCAGGACCTCCGCGGCCGCGGGGTAGTCCGTCGGCTGCTTGTTTGATGGTGTTCGCTTCAGGTCAGACATGATTATTCCTCTTCCGGTGGGGGCATGATGCCGCCGGGGACGAAGGTGTCCTTTTGATCCCCGCCGTCGTCGGTCACGTCCTCGGGGCTCACGGTGTCCGGCAGGGGCGGGACGCCGGCGGGGCCGGTCCAGTCCTGCTCCTTGACGTCCTCCGGGCCCATGTCCACGCCCCCCATGACCCAGTCGTCGTCCTTGACGTCCTTGACGTCAACAGTGTCCGGGGGCCGGGGCGCGCCGCCCAGGGCCCAGTCCTCCTCCGTGGTGTCCTCGGGGCGTCGCATCCCTCCGGGCGCGGACCAGTCCTCCTGGACCAGGTCTTCCACGGTGTCCGGGGGCGGTGCGATCCCCGCGGTGTGCCACTGGTCTTCCACGACGTCCGCGGCCGCGTCGTTCTGGGGGATGGGATCTCCCGATCCGCCGCCGCAGCGCGCCAGGCCCAGCGCCGAGAC
>CAYOTU010000627.1:0-1913 GCA_964406905.1 uncultured Myxococcales bacterium
GGCAGCGGGGATGGATCGGCGACCGGAAACGGGAAGTTATTTTTGCGCAGGCGCTAAAGCCTGACTGCGATCTTTGATTCGGAACGAAGCAGGAACTGGTGCAACGATTTCAGGGTGCCGCTGCGGCCGGATTTTACTTCGATAGGCAGGAGACCGTCGCTGCGTTGAAGTACAAAATCCACTTCCGCGTCGCTCTTTCTTTTTTGCCTGACCCAATAATGAAGTCGTTCAGGGGAATGCCCCGGTTCGCTCAGAAGTTGCTGGCCGACGAGACATTCGGCAAACCGCCCTCCGAGGACATCTTCCAGCGGAGTAATTCCCAGCCGAGTCAACGGAAACCCGTGTTCGGAGAGCGCCATCCCGATGTCCAGCGGCAGCAGTTTTCGGGCTGTTCTGGCTTTGTTCATGAGCGGCGACCTCACGGACGATGACGGCATATTTGGCTTCTGCTTCTTCTTTCTTTTTTGAGTTCATGGAACAGTCATGATCCCGTTCTCGGTCGTTTTCAATGTAGTCGTTTGTTTTTAGACGCTCTCTTAGCCTGAAAACCTCTACAGCGCGGATGGCTCAGTTAATCCTGGACTTGAGCTTTTCGCCGATTACCGATACACCAGACCAATGACGGCCACGCTCTCATATCACCTCGGGACCCTTGTGCTTCGCGACGCGGAGGAGCTCTCCGCGCCAGTGCGCGACATGCTGGCGGAGTTGGGCTTTGTCGACGACACGCGGATCGACGCGTTGCGGGGGCCCGCTGCCGTGTACCGGGAGGTAGCGTTGCTCCTGTCCCGTAACAGCGGTCAGGACGATGCGCGCGGGTTTGAGCGCTGGAGCGGGGACATCCAGTGCTCCAACTTCGAGCCTTATCCCCACCAAAGGGAGGCCCTCGACGCGTGGTGGGGGGACGGGGGCCGCGGGATCGTGGTGTTGCCCACGGGGACCGGCAAGACCTTTCTGGCCCTGATGGCCATGACCCGGGTGGCCCGGGACACCATGATCGTGGTGCCCACCCTGGATTTGATGGCCCAGTGGGTGACCGTGCTCCGTGCCCGCTTCAGCCTGCCCATCGGTGTGGTGGGCGGCGGCGAGCACGACGTGCAGCCGATCACGGTGATCACATACGACTCTGCGGCTCGTAAGATTGACCGCCTCGGGGACCGCTTCGGGATGCTCGTCTTTGACGAATGCCACCACCTCGGGGGACCGATCTACCGGGCCATCGCTGACCAGTCCCTGGCTCCTTTCCGACTCGGCCTCACAGCAACCCTGGAGCGCCCCGACAGCGGCCACGAGGAGATCATCGAGCGCATCGGGCCCGTGGCCTACTCCGCGCCGGTGAAGGAGATGTCCGGGACGGTCCTGGCACCCTACGAGACCATGCGTATGGAGGTGGACCTGACCGAGTCGGAGGCCGTCAGGTACCGGGAGGCCCGGGACACCTACCTGCAGTTCTGCAAGCGCAACCGGATCTTCATCGGTCGTCCCCAGGGCTGGGCCCGTTTTCTCGAACTGGCGTTCCGCTCTGACGAGGGGAAGAAGGCCTGGGAGTGCTACCGTATCCAGAAGGAGATCCCCCTGACGTCCACCCATAAAGAGCAGGCCCTGGAGGACCTCCTCCTCCAGCATAGGGAGGACCGGATCCTGGTGTTCACCCACATCAATGAGTTGGCCTACGGGATCTCCCGGCGCCACCTCCTCCCCGTGATTACACATCAGACTCCAACTCGTGAGAGGGTGCAGATCCTGGAGCGCTTCGGCAGCGGCCGCTACCGGGCCGTGGTGACCAGCAAGGTCCTAAACGAGGGCGTGGATGTCCCCGAGGCGAACGTCGCGATCGTGGTCTCCGGCAGTGCGAGCCAGCGGGAGCATATCCAGCGCCTGGGACGGGTACTGCGCAAGGGCTCCGGGGGCAA
>CAYOTU010000628.1:0-1909 GCA_964406905.1 uncultured Myxococcales bacterium
CTTCGAGGCTATGCTCGGGACGTTGGCAAGCCCGCTACCCTGGTGGCCCGGGAGGCGCTGGTAGAGTACCTCAAGGAGAAACGACGGGAGCACGTCAGGGATGCTGTTGAGGACTGGGCGCGGAGCCACGCGGGTGGCCCCTGTGACCTTGACGAGGCTTTGGCCGAGGCCGGGGCTGAGGCTCTGGAGGACGAGGCATGAGACGCGGCGAGATCTGGCTGGCCGAGCTTCGGCCCAGGTCCGGAGCGGAACAGACGGGGCGTCGTCCAGTGGTAGTCATGTCCAACGACGGATTCAATCGAGTGGAGACCTGGAGATCTGTGATCGTCGTACCTCTGAGCACCTCTCCTCGGCAGGCCCGGAGGGGCCCCACCGCTGTGCCCCTGGAGCGGGGCGCGGGGGGGCTGGAGAGGGCCAGCGTAGCGCTCTGTCACCAAGTCACCACACTGGATCGGGCGAAGCTCTTTCGGCGATTGGGGATGCTCCCAGCTTCGAGGCTCGAGGATGTCGAGAAGGGGGTTCAAATCGCCATGGACCTGTCGATGTAGGCGCGCAGGAAGAAACGATGGATAGGAGCCCTGGTCCGGGTTATGGATGCTCGATCGACACCCGGAAGACCTGGGCTTTGTAGGTCATGAGCATCTCGGTGTCGTTGTAGACGCTGTCGGTCTCCCAGATTCGCTGGACACCAGCAAAGAACACTGCTGTCCCATCGTAGGTCGGTGCGGCCATGCCGTGGGCGAAGCCGTGCAGCGGGTTTTTGCTCTCGCTCTGTCCGGGCTGTTCCAGCAGGGTGGTCACGGTCCATTTCTTACCGTCGAAAAGCGCGTACCTGAGCTGGCCCTGGACTCCGTTGGCCCAGTTGTTGGAGTCGTGCCACTCGGTGAGGTCGTGGAAGGCCACGTGGATTTGCCCCGCACCGTCCAGGGCCACCTGGGGTTTCTCTCCGGTGAACTTTTCGCCGTCCCCGCCGCCGTAGCCCTCGGGTTTCGTCGCGATGGTTTCGTAGCACCACTCCCCGTCCGTGGTCGGCGCGTAGATGCGCAGCGCGCTCTCTTTCATGGAGCCGGTGACGGCCCGTCGTTGCCAGCGGCCCACGATCACGGGATCCCCCCCGCCGGTGACGGCGAGGTCCGGCTGGTCGGTGAAGCGATCGTCGGGGCTTCCCCAGACGGTCCCCGAGACCCGCGTTTCCTCCCAGGTCCCACCCGGGATGACCCGACCCCAGTAGAGATCCATGTCGCAGGGATCGCAGGGGTAGGTGTTGGGTTTGCGGTACACCGCGTGGATGGAGCCGTCGTTCGCCGGAGCCCAGGCCAAGACCTCCTCGGCCTCGGGGTGCGGCGGGTAGGCGACGATGGCCCAGGCTCCTCCCGGGCCATGGGATGCGATGAAGGGCGTCTCCATGTTTGAAATCCAGGCCGTGCCCAGGACCCGCATGCTTCCGTCCCCGCTTCGGTCTCCGTGCTGGAAGGTAACCCAACTCGGCTCACCGCCGAGGGCTGCATCCACGGCGACGATCGTGGGGTTCCACGAGCCGCCATCACCTCGCACGTAGTCAACGAGGGTATCGTCGGAGGTCGAGGCGACCACGTGGGGTACGCAGTCCGCGTCGAAGATCAGCGCGGCCGAAGCCCCGGGCCAGTTTACCTCGGGGGCCACGGCCTCAGGGATCCCTCCCGCTGTCGTCACGTCAAGATACATGAGCCCCATCGCTCCCTCGTTTTCGTCGAGGTAGATGAGCCCCGCTGTCCCGCAGAGCCCGAGGGCCAGCGCCGGGGTCAGCCGGCTGGTGATCGGGCTGCCCTGCTCGTCCATCGTGTTCATGGCCTGGCCCGTGGAGGTGGTGATTTCCTGGGGCCTGCCCGCCACTACGACTTCGCCCCCACCTCCGCCCGCGGCCGTCTGG
>CAYOTU010000629.1:0-1908 GCA_964406905.1 uncultured Myxococcales bacterium
AATCTCGACCAGGGGCAGGATCTTCTCCACGACTCCCGTGCCGATGGCGGCCTTGGGCATGCCCCATACCATGCTGGATTCCTGATCCTGGACAAAGACGGAGCCGCCGCGCTCCGAGATGGCCCGAACCCCCTCTGCGCCGTCTCGCCCCATACCGGTGAGGACCACAGCAATGCAGCGTCCAGCGACCGCGGCCGCTACGCTCGTAAACGCGGTATCCACGCTCGGGTGAAGTCCCGGCTCGTCGAGGCGCTCGGTTATTCGGAAGGTCATGTGCGTGGTCAACTCCAGATCAGCGCCTCCGGGTGCAACGTACGCGACGCCCTTGAGCACCTGCTCCCCGGCTTCGGCCTGTTTCACCCGGATCAGGCATTGTTGATCGAGGCGTTCAGCAAGCTGCTGGGTGAAGCCCTCAGGGAGGTGTTGGATGATCACCGTGGCAAAGGGGACCATGGTCGGGAACCGGGGCAGGATCTTCGAAATGGCGGAGATGCCCCCCGCTGACGCGCCGATGACCACGACCCGGGGCGGTGGCATCGCGCCGCCATTCCGTGGGATCCTGACCGCTCGGAACCCGGGTACGGTGATCGCATCCCCGCTGTTTGTCTGGCTGATGCTGGCCTGGATGGTTTGGGACGCTAACTCCACGATCCGCTGCACCAGGATTTCCGCAATGGACGTGATGTCCATGGAGCGCTCGCCGGACGGCTTCGCTATGCAATCCGAAGCGCCCGCCTCCAGGGCCTGGAGGGAAAGGCGTGCTCCCTCTGGGGTGTACGCACTCAGGATCAGGATCGGAATCGACGATGTCTCCCGAATAAGGCGAGTGGCCTCAAGGCCGTTCATGCGCGGCATCACCACGTCCATGGTGATCACATCCGGACGAAGTTCAGCGACCTTCTGAACAGCCTCCTCGCCGTCCAGCGCGTGGCCCACCACCCTGAGACGCCCAGACTTCTCCAGGACTGAGGAGATCATCTTCACCATGAAGAGGGAGTCGTCCACCACGAGCACACGGATCATCGCTGGCCCCCCTCGGGATTGCTTTCGGGATACAGGATAAAGGTTCGCACGAGTTCACCGATCCCCTTCAGCTCAATTGCGCCGTGCTCTTCCCATGAGATCCCGGTTTTCTCCACCCAACTACGGGCCGCGTCGAAGGTGACCTCGCTGCAAAGGACCTGGTCCGGCGGGCACTTCCCCTCCAGGCGGGCCGCACGGTTCACGTGGTCCCCGATCACGGTGTAGTCCTGTCGGTCGCCCGTGCCGATGGTCCCCAGGATCACCTCGCCGGTGTTGACGCCCATGCGCATGTGCAGGTCCTCGGGCTGGCGCGCGTTGAGCGGCACCATGCGCCGCTGCATCTCCAGGCCGCAGCGCATCGCGCGGACCTCCGGGGGATCCTCGCCCGGGAGCTCCCGAAACAGGGCCATGATGGCGTCGCCGATGAACTTGTTGATGTAACCGCGGTTGGCGAGGATCACCGGGACCATCTCGTCAAGGTACGCGTTGAGAAGGTTCACCACCTCGGCCGCGGTCATCCGAGCACACATGTTCGAGAACTTCACCAAGTCGGTAAAGAGTACCGTCATCTGCGACCAGGACGCATCCACGGTGCCCTTGCGGGTGGCGTCCATCACGTCCCGACCGAGGAGCTTAGTGAGGTCCGCCAATTGGCGTTTGCTGCTCCGGGAGTTCAGCGCGTTCTCCAACGCGACCACCAGCTTCTCGTGGGAAAACGGCTTGGTGAGGAAACCGTCGACGCCGATGCCCTTGCCCAACTCCCGATGTGTGCGGTCCCGGCTCGCGGTCAACACCAGTATCGGGAGGTCCTCAGTGCGCGGATCATTGCGGACCCGGTGGGCAAGCTCCATCCCGTTCATGCCGGGCATCTCAACGTCGGTGATC
>CAYOTU010000630.1:0-1346 GCA_964406905.1 uncultured Myxococcales bacterium
GCCTCGGGTGCGGCCTCTGGCCCAATCTGCATCATCGCTTCCATCGCTGCCGGCGCCCGCTTCACGTCCCCCTGCTTGAGAACCATCAGAAGGGAGGGCACCGCCCGCTCCCCAATGCCTACCAGAGCCGAGGACGCTGCCTTCTGCTGGTCCTTGCGGTAGAGGGCCTGGATCAGGGTTGGTATCACCCGATCAGCGGCAGTGGGCTCGGTTCGGCCCACGACGCCCAGGGTGCGAATCAGGACCTGGCGCAGGAGGACGTTAGAACGGGTCGGATGCATGATTTCTTTACGGAAGAGGTCCATGAGGGTCGGGACAGCGTCCTTGCCCAGGTCCCGAGCGATCAACTCGCCAGCCGCGTTGCGCACCTCCTCCGAAGGATCGCCCAGGAGCTTAAACAGCTTCTTCGAGAGGCCCTTGCCCGTCGTACCGCTCTCCTTGATCCAGTAGATAGCGGTCCTGCGTACCCTGGGATTCGCCGAGTCCAGGGCCCCGAACATCACAGGAAAAACCTTCTCCGGCGCATCGATGCTCGCCAACTGGCGTGCTGCCTCTAACTCCACGCGTCGGTCGCCCAGCGCGACCTTGAGGGGGCCGATCCCCTTCGCGCCGAAACGAGGGAGGAGCGCAACAACCTCCCGGCGGAGGAGATCGCTCGATCCAAGGGCCTTGAGAGCCCAGGTCAGGTGCGGCAGGGCCGAATCCCCTTTCTCAAGGAGGCTGCGCGTGGCTGCCTCCCGTGTGACCGGGTCCTCCAACCGCAGGACCAAGCCCCGCAGTTCGTCCTTCTCTCCGGCCTGGAGCCCCGCCACCCACGGCAGCGTTACTAGCATCAGGGTCGCAATCCAACGTCTCATCTGCACTCCGTCCCGTGCTGCGTCGCCCGCTCAAACTGCGGGCGCACGTTTGCTATTGTACCGGATCTCTTCAGCTTCTAAAATAGCGGATGCGATGGTCCCGGACAGGAGATCAGTCGGGCGCGCTGATGCCGTTACCGATGACGATTTTGTAGTTGTTGCAGGTCACTGCCGCGTCGGGATGCCGGTAGACTCGGATGAAGTACCAATCCGTCTGATCCGCGCAGAAGTGATTACCCGTACCGGTGGGGGACACGTAGCCCGGATCGTTCGGGTCCTGGACCGACGGGGGCACGCAGGGGCATTCGCCGCCGCCTGCGGGGCTCCCCTCAGGGACCACCTCGAAGAAGTCCACGTAGTCGTCGAACTCTGTGGAACCCACGCAGATGTTGTTCGCGCCCGCGCAGGACGAACGATACACGTCGAAGATGAACTCTACCTCGGAGGGATCCAGACCCCACTGAGGATTCTCATCAAACCACGCGGTCA
>CAYOTU010000630.1:1356-1904 GCA_964406905.1 uncultured Myxococcales bacterium
GTATCGCAACCCTGGGGATCCTGGCCGTCCAGGGCCTGGAATTTGTACCAATCCCCGTCCCCCGCCGGGACGATCTTTCCCTGGACGATCTCGCTGTCTCCAGAGTCGGGCAGGTTGCCCAGGTTATCGGCGTTTTCGCAAACCTGCGAGCCGGTCTCGCCGACCTCCAACTCGCATTCGCAGCCGTTGACATAGTTATTGTCGATGTCGTAGAAGGTCTCATCGCAAGTCTCGATGACGCAGCCCCCATCACAGATCACCGTTCCATGGGCCACGGTGCCGCAGGACGCGACCGCCTCCCCCTCGTCGATCTCGCCATTGCAGTCATTGTCCAGACCGTCGCAGATCTCCACCACGGTGGGGTGGATATTGTACTCTGAGTCATCGCAGTCGCCGCCCTTGGACGCGTCGTAGTCGCCGAACGGCGCGCAGAGGCACTTCGCCACGTCTGAGAGACCATAGCCGTCACCGTCCTGGTCAAGGAAGTACGGCATGCATCCCTCAGCGTTCTCCTCATCGATGACCCCGTTACAGTCGTTATCCAGCTC
>CAYOTU010000631.1:0-1895 GCA_964406905.1 uncultured Myxococcales bacterium
CTGGTCGAGATTCCCCGGGAGATCCTGTCACGCAGCCGCCAAGGCCAGTAACGTTTGACGCTATTTCGGTTCCTGTTGAAGAGGAGCCGAACCAGGAGAATCCATGAACCCAAATCTGCTCATCACCCTCGAAAGCCTGGCCATCGCGGTAATCGCGTGGGTCGTCGGCCGCGGCGTGATCCTGGTGGATCCCATGATGCTCACCGTATCGCAAAAAGCCCGCAAGCTAATCTCCGGGGTACTTTGGGGCCTGGGTGTCTTCGTGCTCATGGGCCAGCTCCTCTTCCCGATCCAGGATGAGGAAGTCGGCGTGGAGTGGATCACCAGCCTCGAGGAGGGCTTTAAGGTGTCGAAGGAGACCGGCAAGCCCATGCTCGTGGACGCTTGGGCCACCTATTGCGCGTCTTGCCTGGATCTCAAGAAGAAGACCCTCGTGGATCCCGCGGTCGCCGCGAAGCTTCAGGAGTTCGTCCCCGTCGCGTTGGACATGGCCGCGGAGGAGAACGATGAGGTCTGGAACACCTACGACATCAAGGGCCTGCCCTGGGTAGCGGTGTTCGCACCCGACGGGGAGCTGGTCAAGGAGAGCCTCCTCTTCGACTTCGAGGCCCCGGAGAAATTTTTGCCCCGCCTGGAGAAGTACGGTGCGATCGCGTTGGGACAGGAACCGGTCGAGGTCGCAGGCGACGCGGAGCCGAAGGGCGAGGAGACCGTGGGCGAATGGTTGCAGGAGAAGGGCTTCCTGTTGACCCTCTTGCTGGTCTTCCTGGGCGGCCTAGCTGCCAGCCTCACCCCCTGCGCGTATCCAGCCTACTTCCTGATCTTCGGCTTCCTCAGCATGGGCGGCAACAGGACCCGACGCCAGAGCTTCATGCTGTCGGTCCTCACCGTGGCCGGGATCGTGGCGATGTACGTCTCCATGGGCATCATCGCAGCGGTCTCAGGTGGCGCGGTAGGGCGGGTGATGAACAACCCCTTCGTCATGGGCGGCATCGCTGGCCTGTTTATGGTCATGGCCTTGATGAGCCTGCGGATCATCCCCTTCGGTGACTTCACGAAGTTCAAGACCTTCCTGGCGAGTAAGCAGAAGGCGAACTATCTCTGGGCCTTCATCTTCGGTCTCGTCATGGGCATGATCGTGGCACCCTGCGTAGGTCCCATCGTCATCGGGATTCTAGCGTACATAGCGCAGGGTCAGGACATGGTGAAGGGAGCGGCTCTCATGTCCGCGTTCGGCCTCGGCATGGGCACCCTGTTCCTCTTCTTGGGCATGTCCTCGCACCTGATGACCAGGCGTCCCCAGGTGGGTAAGTTCGGCGAGGCAGCCACGGTAGCGTTCGGCGTCCTCTTCTTCACCGCCGCGCTCTACTACTTGAAGGGTATCCTGCCCTACGAAGCGATCTTCCCCTGGCTCGGCGGCCTCGCGGGCTGAGGGGAACTCGACACAATCTGAACCGGGAGCTCGTCGACCGTGCAGGGACTTGGATGTTCGTCAGGCATGGGATACTTGACCCGGAGGCTGCTCGGGCCAATAATGGCGCATGGAACACACTGAAAACACGAGGTGAATGCCGTGTTTCTCGCGTACTTCGACCCCAACGACACCAAGCCCGACATCTTCTACGATCGGGATGATGTTGCGCCGCAACTCCAGAACGAGCTTTCTAAATACCTGGAGGTTTTCGACCTCATTGTCGGCAGGCAGCAGGTCATATTGGGAGAGAAGGGGATCGGCAAGACAACGCTTATCAGGAAGCTCCTGAGGGATGCCAAATTTGACTCCTCGGGCGACACCCTGTCCGTCTACGTGGATTGCCGTCGTCTCCGTTCTGCACGGGAGATGCTCCGCGCCATCCGCATCGAATAAAAATCCGGTTAAGGGAGAAGAAGCTTTG
>CAYOTU010000632.1:0-1893 GCA_964406905.1 uncultured Myxococcales bacterium
ACTCCTCCCCCTTCATGGGGGAGGTGGTCCCAACGGGACCGGAGGGGGATTTAGCACCAGCAACCAATAGAAGGGAGGTGGTCCCAACGGGACCGGAGGGGGATTCCGCACCAGCAACCAATAGAAGGGAGGTGGTCCCAACGGGACCGGAGGGGGATTTAACGCTAGCAACGAATAGAGCCAACACATAGGCTCTAGAACTCTAGAATTCAGGAATACAGGCCATGATGTTCTCCTTCACGTCGATCAGGAGAAGCATTTGCGCCAGGATATCATCCGGGTTTAGCGCTGTGGCGCTGTAGAAGAGGCCGCCTCCGTCGTCTGCTATCTGCTTGTTGTTGCCCGCTCCGCTGCCGCCTGCTGAGAGGTCGATGACGTGGGTGGTCACCTGGATGGGCTCTCCGTTGGGGGCTTCGAGGCGGCAGGGTGTATCAGTGATGAAGGGGATCCCGCCGCCGCCGCCGGTGGGGTGGGGGTAGTCGTCGCAAATTGCGCCGTTGCAGGTGGAGTCCACGAAGCAGTCGTCATCGGTGTCACAGCAGAGCCCGTAGCGGAGGCGCTTGGCCTGGACCCGGGGGTTGTGGAACTCGTTGATGGACGTGGCCGGGCTCTCCTCGCCGTCGGTGAACACCAGGATCTGGTTGGGGCGGCAGATCCGGTAGGGATCGTGGCACGCGCTGTCCTTGCAGTAGTAGTTCACGTTTTCGCAGTCCTCGTCGACGACGCAGGCCTTGCCCTCGACGTAGACGTGTCGGCGGTAGTACTCCCCCGCGTAGAACATGGAGCGCCCCAGGGGGGTGCCGGAGAGAGCGCGCAGCTCCGGGTTGGTGTGGTACCAGCAGACCTTCACATCCCCGTCCATGGCGCAGAAGCCTCCCGGACAGTCTCCGTTCGCGGCGCAGGGCTCCTCCGTGGGGCCCACGGCCTCGTCAAAGTCAACCCAACTCTGCGCCAGCTCCAGGCTGGGTTCCCACCAAGTCTTTGGGAAGGGGACCGCCAGGATCTCGTAGAGGTGCTGGTCAAACCAGCCCCCGTCCTCGGTGACATGCGCACCGTCGTCCCCGGTGATGAAGTCCGACGACATCATGTCGAAGCCGTACCAACCCCTGCCGAACGCAAACATGTTATTGCACTCCAGCACCGGCGGGTTCTTGATCCGCATGGGGAAGTGGGTCACCACCACGTTCGTTGACTCGATCTCCTGGGCCTCAAAGAACTTGTTGAAGACAAACTTGGACAGGCCGAGCCGCGATCGGGGGCAGTCGGGGTCTTCGCACGCGGGGAAGGGTTGGCCGGGACAGGAGGCGCAGATGCAGGGCACCGTGTCTCCGAAGCCGACGGACCACATGGAGCTGGAGGTGTCGAAGATCACCAGGAGGTTGCTCTTTACCGGGAGGCAGCCGTCCACGAAGCAGCCGAAGCCCGGCGGACATTGGTACTTGTACCAGCCCACCCCGCTGGGATCGCACTCCTTGACCAGGTAGCCATCGCAGGAGGTCTCCCCCGGTTCGCAGACTACGGGCTGGCAGGTTCCCGCCGCACAGACCTCGCCCTCTTCGCAGGGGGTCTCCGTGTAAGACTCCCCGTCCTCGTCGCAGACCTGCTCCGCGCCCTCGTCCTTGCAAGACTGCTTCTCAGGTACGCAGAGGGTCTCCACGCAGACGTTGTCCTTGCACCACTGGACAGCGCTGGGGCAGGTTACGAGATCGTCGCAGTACAGGCAGGTCCCCGTGTCCTCGTCGCAGTACCCGGGCGGGCAATCGGGGCAGGTGGTGGTGTCCTCGGGTGGGGGCAGCTCAGGGACCGTGTCCGGGGGCGGCGCGGTGTCCGTCAGTTCCGGCAGCGTGTCCGCCGGTACCAGCTCCGGGGCAGCGTCCGCGCGCGTCGTGGTGT
>CAYOTU010000633.1:0-1877 GCA_964406905.1 uncultured Myxococcales bacterium
CTGATATCCTCGAACGCATCGAGCGAATCAAAGGATACATCGAGGGCATGACGGACTGATCGAAAGTCAGGGCTGGATCGCTACGTCACCCGGAATCTTGTCGATCCCGTTGCCCAGCTCGTAGGTCCCTGTGTTCGTCACGGTCCCGTCCTCCCCCACTGTCACCACGGCCAGCCCTGACTTGCCGGAGCTTGCAGATACTGTGGTCACCAGGAAGATGTCTCGGTCCGGACCCCATGTGGTGTGCGCGACTCGTGAAGCGAGTCCCAGGGTGAACGAGTTGCCCTTGTTCAGGGTGCCGCCGTCCACTGCGAGGCCGGTGACCTGGTCGTTCATGGCCTCCGTGACCAGCGCTGTCAGGGAGTCTGCGGTCCATGCGGGCTCTTCTGGATCTCCGACCTCCACGTCGTTCACGATCGTCGCCTCGCCCTCCGCGTCCAGCGCGATGAGGACCACCCGGTCCTGCCCCTCCGCGAAGAGGTTGAAGTAGGTCGCCAGGAGCCACTGGCCGTCCGGGGAAGCGGCCACGTTGCGCGCTATGCTCCCCTCGGGGCCTATGGTCGTCTCGCTCAGGACCTCGCCGTCCAGGGACAGGATCACCAGGTGCATGCCTTCCATGTTCCCGCCCGGGTCCGCTGCCAGGAGCGCCAGGCCGCGGCCCTCGGGCAGGACCTCGAGATCGCCAGGGACGTATTGGGAGTGGATCTGCTGCGGGGTGTCACCACCGAGAAAGCCGCTGCCGTTGGTCCTGAGCGGGACCCGGTAGACCCCGCCGTCAGGGTTCGGACTCGAGTGGACGATATAGAGATCCCCGCCGTCGCCGCTGAACTCGACATCCACTGGATAGAGGTCAGGGATCAGCTCTGCGAAGTTGCCGCCGACGCTTCCGTCCTCGTGGTCAAACTGAAGAAAACGCAGGGTCCCGTTCCCCTCCTCGATGATCACCGCGGAGATCCCGTTCGGGCTAAAGGCCACCCGCCGCGGGGTCGGCCCGATGGTGTGGATGAGCCCCGCCGGGTCTCCACCCACCCCGCCCATGCCGACGCCGTGGGTCCAGGTGAGCTGCCGCACCCGGTTGTCGCCGTTGATGTCATGGGTCAGGAGGACCTGGCGCACCCGAGTCGGGTCGTTGTAGAGGGAGAAGGGCTCGACGTGCCCGGTGCCGGCCGCGCCGTCCGAGGCCAGGACCTTCAACTGAAAATCCACGGACCCGACATCCTCCTGAAGGTCTGCCATGGAGTCCCAGACGTAGCGGCCATGCCCCTCGACGGCTACCGCGCCGGACTCCAGGTCTCCGTAGCCCTTGAGGGGGGTACAGGACTGAAAGGGCTCTCCCTCCTGCAACCGCCATGACGCGGACACGACGTAGGACGCGGCTGAATCGAGTTGGACTTCGTACCGGACCACCACGGGCCCGCGCTGCGCGCTGTCGTCCGCGCTGCCGAAGATCGCGGCACCACCAGCCGTGGTATCCGTCGGGACCGCGCCATCGGGAGGAGGGCCATCTCCGAAGCTCCCCGTGTCATCCCCGCCGCTCGACGTATCCAGGCCGGAGGTGACGTCGATCCCAGCCACGACGTCCGGCTCAGGAAGGCCATCTCCGGTCGCTATCTCCGGGCCCGGGGTAGTGTCGGCCGCGGGGTCGCCGCCACCCGTCTCGCTTCCAGCACAGCCGTACAATCCAACGGCCACGATCGCCGCGATCACAAGCAGGTACATTCGAAGCTGTTTCATGTCCATCCTCTTCCGTCACTCGTCGAATTTCGGAAACAGTATGGGATCTTCCATAAACTCGGGCGGCGGCGCGACGGGGAGACCTTGCGGATTCGAGGTGATGGCCTCCAATACGTTGCCGAAGATGGACGTATCCGAATCAT
>CAYOTU010000634.1:0-1876 GCA_964406905.1 uncultured Myxococcales bacterium
GGTCAAGGCCGGAGTCCTGTTGATAGCGGTGGGCGGCGGCGGGATCCCGGTGGTGCGGAATCCCGACGGAGACATCCAGGGCGTGGCCGCGGTAATCGACAAGGACCGCGCGTCGAGTTTACTCGCTACAAAGCTGAATGCGGAGGTCCTGATCATCTCCACAGCGGTGGAGCAGGTCTGTCTTCGCTTCGGGACGCCGGAGCAGGAGGCCCTGAGCCACATCACCCTCGCTGATGCGAAGCGCTACCTCGACGAGGGGCACTTCGCACCGGGCTCCATGAAGCCCAAGATCGAGGCGTCGATTCAGTTCCTCGAGAACGGCGGCGAGCGGGTGGTCATCTGCTCCCCGGATACCATCGCGGCAGCTGCTGCGGGTGACCGCGGCACCACCATCGTGCCATGACCACCAACGTCTCCCACCTACGCTGCCTCCTCTGCGAGGCGGAGCACGCTTGGACCCCCACCCTCTTCACCTGCCCGACCTGCGGCGGAAACCTGGAAGTAGCGCTCGACGCGGACGCTGTGCGTGACGCACACGGTCCCAGGGGCTGGGTGGACGACGCGGCCACGGGGATCTGGCGGTACCATCGCCTCCTGCCGCTTCGAGGCGACGCGGCCGCGCGGACACCCCTGTCCGTGGGCGGGACACCCTTGACCGACGGCGCCCGGCTCCTGCCCAAGCAGGGCGCGCCGGGACGGCTTCTGCTAAAGGACGACACCCGCAACCCGAGCGCATCGTTCAAGGACCGTGCGTCCGCGGTGGCGCTGGCCTACGCGGTGGAACAGAATGCGACCATCATCGCTGGCGCGTCCACCGGAAACGCCGGCTCTTCCATGGCATGCCTGGCCGCGAGCCTCGGCAGGCGGGCGATGATTTTTATCCCAGCGGCCGCGCCCAAGGCCAAGGTCGCCCAGATCCTGCTCCACGGTGCCATGGTGGTACGCGTGGATGGGACCTACGACGACGCGTTCGACCTCTGCCAGCGCCTCTCAGAACGCCACGGCTGGTTCAACCGCAACACCGGGACCAACCCCTACACACGAGAGGGCAAGAAGACCGTCTCGTTCGAGATCGTTGAGCAGCTCGCCTGGTCCGCACCGGACGTGATCTTCGTGCCCGTGGGCGACGGCAACATCTCTCCGGGGTCTGGAAAGGCTTCCTTGACCTCCACGCGGTAGGCGCGCTGCGATATCTGCCGCGCCTGGTGGCAGTGCAAAGCGTCGAGAGCAACGCGGTGGCCGAGGGGTGGGAACGCCTCTGTACCGGAAAGACCGAGCTACGAAGGGCCCTGCGGCCCGTGCGCGCGACGACCCTCGCTAACTCAATCTCAGTGGATAGGCCCCGGGACGGGTTCGCCGCACTCCGCGCGATCGAGGAGAGCGGCGGCAACGCTATCCAGGTCACCGATGATGAGATCCTCGAGGCCGCATCCCTCCTGGCCCGCAGGACAGGCATCTTCGCCGAACCCGCAGGCGCCACAGCCCTCGCCGGCGTCCTCAGGTGGGCCGGCACACGCGGCTTCGGCCCTGACGAGACAGCAGTCGCACTGGTGACAGGCTCCGGCCTCAAGGACGTGGAAGGGCTTCTGAGGGTCGCGCCGAAGCCGGTGGACGTGCCGCGGAACATGAATGAGGCGTGGGCGGTGTTGGAATCCCACCTGTCGTCCTGAATTAGTTACGGCTCGAGTGACCTCCGGAGACAACATGGGGAAACGAATCCGACCGCTTTCCGGAGCTGAGCGGCAGCTCTGGCTGCTGAGCCGGGTGAGCCCGTTCCAGATCGTCCTGGTCCTGGAGTTGCCCGCAGGAGTTACCGCTCCGTGCGAGGACGCGCTCCGGGCAGCCTTGGACAAGGTCCGCGGTCGACATCCGCTCC
>CAYOTU010000635.1:0-1872 GCA_964406905.1 uncultured Myxococcales bacterium
CGATCCGAAGGGAGACGACAAGGGCCCCGGCACGTACGTCTACCCGACCGCGGCCGAGTACAAGCCTGGTTCCTTTGACCTTACGAAGGTCGAGATCGTGGAGAAGGGTGACGATGTCGTCTTCACCGTGTCCCTGAAGTCGCGGATCGAGGATCCGTGGGATTCGAAGAAGACCTGGACCCCGCCGGGGCAGGGATTTTCGATCCAGTTCGTGCAGATTTACGTGGACAGGGATCATAAAGAAGGTTCCGGCCACAAGGAGGCCCTGCCCTGCATGAACGTGACCTTTCAGGAGGCCTCCCGCTGGGACAAGGTCGTCTTGTTCAGTCCCCAGGCTGTGACCAGGGTCAAGACCGAGGTGAGGTCCAAGGCCAAGGCCGTGAAGAACGACGTAATCGTGCCCAAGCGGGTCAGGGTCAGCGGAAAGAAGCTCATCGTTTCCGTGCCCAAGAGCGCGCTCGGGACCCCCACCACGGCCTGGGGCTGGCAGGTCCTGGTCCAGTCCAATGAGGGCTACCCCCGGGGCAACTGCCTCCTCTCGCGTGACGTTAACGAGATCGAAGGCGAGCATCGTTTCGGCGGGGGCAACGACTGGGACTGCGATCCCCACGTGATCGACATCCTCTGTCCCCCAGCCAAGGGCGAGGCAGGGGAGAAGGACGGGCAGTACAAGGCACTGGCCTACAAGTGCGCCGGCTCGGATCGGTCCAAGGCCACCCTGGCCGAGATCCCCATGGTCTATCCGGGCGAGTAGCACTCACTCCTTGGGAGAAGGTTTATCATGCTGAGACTGCTCTTCGTTGTGCTCGCCGGGCTCTTTCTTGTCCCCGTAACCGCCAGCGCGGACATAGCGAATTTCGATATGTCCGCCAAGCTCTACACCAAGTGGCTCTACCGGAACGACGACTCCCAGGGCGTCCTCTGGCTGGGCAACCCCTTCTGGCCCGACGACATAGCGGGCAACAACGGGGTCGCCACGGAGTTCGACCTGGTGATCCGCGGGCGGGTCAGCAAGTACGTCAAGGCGGGGGTCCGGCTCAAGAGCCGCTTCGGCGGCCTCTGGCATGACTGGTGGGAGAGCGGCGAGCGCAAGTTCGAGTTCCTCGGCGATCACAACACCTCCGGCGACAGCCTGGGGATGAACCGCGCCCAGTACATCAAGCTGCGGGGAGCCTGGATCAAGCTAAATCCCGACCTCCCGGGCAAGGCCGCTGGCCTGATACGCTGGGTCACCGTGGGCTCCTCGGATCTGGGGATGTTCAACGCTTGGACCATCGGCAAGATCCGCTATATCGATCGGGACAACGCACGGGGGATCTTCGTACAGGGCGACCCGGTCGGCGAGTACCTCCGTTACCACGCTGCGGTCATAGCGCTGCCCAGGCTCTGGGTAGGCCCCAACTGGAGCACCGGCGTGGGCGACGAGCTCCTGGACAACCCCTACTTCAGCCAGGACTGGGCCTACGCGCTCAAGTTGGAGTCGGACCCGACGGATTGGTGGAAGACCCGCCTCATCGGCAGCTACACCCGAGACGTGGAGTTCGACCCCTATGATCCCGACGCGATGGGCAGTTCCACCGCTGGCTGCGTGGATGCCATGGGAGACCCGATCCCCGGCTGCGTCAGCGATCATGCAGTGGGCACCTATCCCAGATACCAGACCGGCAATTTCACCATGGAGATGGACTTCGAGCCCCTCGACTGGATGCAGGTCCACATCATGGGAGCCTACTCCTTCGCCACCCTCGGCGAGGACTTCGCTACCAACGGCGTCAAGGAGAACGGCGGGATGTTCCCGGTGATCTCCGGGGACACGCAGGACTGGGCAGGCACGCTGCGTGTTACAGCTGACGACCCCTTCGGCGTGGGCTG
>CAYOTU010000636.1:0-1868 GCA_964406905.1 uncultured Myxococcales bacterium
CGGACGGCTCTCACCGGGGGCCCCGCCGGGGGAGAAACCGTGGGGACGGGGGACGCAGTTCAGCGCATGAACACATGATGAAAGGCGATTCCGCTGAATATCTCTAGAAGAATATTCTTCCCGCCTCCAACTCTCCAACGAATAACTACTGTGATGAGAACGCCCAGGAAATACGTCTTGCCGCCAGGGTCCATCTTCCACTTCATGTGGCGATGCATAAACGGCGAGTTCATGCTCAGCCCTGACGCAGTGAAGCGCCGGTACCTGGATACCAGGTTCCGGTTTCTCAAGCGCGCTCGGGGAAAGGTGCACGTGCACTCGTTCTGTTTAATGGACAATCATGGGCATGAAACCTCTACGCTCGCTGCCGGTTCGGAGCACATGTCGAACTGGGCCAGGTCGGCGCACTCATCCTTCTGTCGTTGGCTGAACATCCGCTTGAAGCGACGTGGCCCCGTTGCCCAGGACAGGCCAAACACGGTAGCATTGGGGGACCAGGAGGCGCTCAAGCGGGTCATGTTCTACGGCGACTGGAACTCGGTCAAAGCAGGGATCTGCCAGCACCCGAGCCAGTATGGATTTTCATCCTACCGGTTCTACGCGTTCGGTGAAGTGAACGATTGGACCGCCCACCTGACGCTACCGCGTTGGTACATCGATCTCGCCGACACCCCCGAAGAGCGCCAGGCACAGTACCGAGAGCAGTGCGACCAGTACTACCGGGACAAGATGCTACCGGAACGAGAAGAGGCAGAGAAAGGCTACGCGTTCGGCAGCGCCCGCTTCACGGACCACCGGGAGCGATTCCTGAGGGGAGTGATGGCAAGGATCAGGGACGGCCGAATCCCACGCCGGACCCTGGACCGCTGGGTCATGAGCCACCTCGCCATTGTCCCCAAGACCAATCCAGAGACCCGCCCACCGCCATAGCTCCGCCTCTCCGGAACCAGTCAGCCCCGAATTTCAGGGAGGAGTTGCGCCACAAACACGCCAGATCCCCTGATTCCAGTTGGTTCCAAAAGCATGAACCAGGTCAAACCACTCCGTTTCGACGGAAAACATCTTCCGCGGGTCCGAGTCGGGAAACTCAGCCTTCGATGGATCTATTTGGGCCAGATCTGCTCTGATCTGGTAGAGACAAAAAGGTCGCTGCCTCAATTGTGGCGCACTCTGCGCGCTCCTCCGTCCCGAACGCGTCCCCGAACGCGTCCCGAACGCGTTGGAAGCATTTGAGAAATCACGCAGCGGAGGCGGGAGGATCTCAAGTGCAAGTGACAGACGCTCAGGTGAGGAAGGTCATGGAGGAGATGGGCAGGCACGGCCAGATTGGACTGGCTGCCCTGCTTGTCCTGGGGAGGAACGGGGTCGGATTGCACCTCCTGGGTCGCCGTACCTGGGCCGCAACACCGGGTCTCAGCAGAGCCGGTTCTTCCTCCCCGAGCCCCCGCCCGTCCTCGCCCCACGTGCCGTTCCCTTGCAAACAGGGGGACGTGCCCCGGCCTCACCCCGAAACGGGCGACGGGGGGCAAGCGTGGCGGCGACGTGGGCGGTATCGTCGGTGTGTGCTAACTGAAGCCGCTGCTGGAGTTGACCAGCCGACTCCGGTATGATGGACACGTCCTGAACAAAGCGAGGTCGGCCATGAAGGCGAGAGGGGTGTTACTGCTGGTGTGCTTGAGCGCTTGTGGCGGGGGAAACCAAAGGGGTGTGACAGATGCCACACCTGAGACAGTCCCAGCTGCTGACGTAGCGGACGTAGCTGCTGATACCATGCCGCTATACGACACCCATGACGCCTCTCCACCGCCAGATGTCCCCGACACCATCGACACGACCGACACCGACATTCCCTGCATCCCGGACTGCGA
>CAYOTU010000637.1:0-1865 GCA_964406905.1 uncultured Myxococcales bacterium
AGGCCCTCTGTTGTAATTGGTAGCCTACTTCTTCGGCGCCTTCTTCGCTATCTTACCCAGCAGCTTCTTCGCAGCGTCCTTGTGGACCATGACCGTGAGCATCTTGAGCTTGATGTAGTCGCCACGGAAGAAGTAGTAGCCGTGGTGCTTTCCCTTGCGCGCTGAGCGGCCTGAATCCTTGATCAAGAACCAGTCGTGGCCTTTGAGTCGCTTGTGGCCAAGCAGGTGGATGCCGTGGTCGTCGCCGGTGCTGCCGTTCGAGATGCGGTACTCGCGGGCATCCTGATCAATGAGCTTCGCGGGGATATCAAAGGAAGGTACGAAGGCGATATCCTGCTTCGGGACCTTACCCGGCTCGGAGACGTCGCCGCCGATGCCCACGGTGTAGCCTGCTTTGGTCGCGTTGATGACTGCGTTGTAGAAATCCGCCAGGGGGACGTTCCAGTAGTTGGTGCTGTGCCACCAGTTGTCAGCGACCTTGAACTCGGCCTGGGTCCACATGGGCTCCCGGGTTGTGGACATGAACTCGACGTACGCGTTCGGATCGAGCCGGAGGACCTTGTTCAGGAACTCCTTGGGCGTGTAGGTAGCGCCCTCGAATTCGAAAGTTTCCGGGGGCGCACCCAGGTCACGGTCCAGGAGAGCGCGGATGTGTGCAATGATCAGGTCCTCGTTCCACTGGTTCGTGGCCTTGACGTGCTCGAGGTAGCCCTTCATCTCTCGGTGGAGGCGCTGATGATTGTGTCGGCTGTCCGCCTCGACTACGCCCTTGTACGCGGCCAGGGGGACAGCGCCGTAGATCCCGTACATCCGCGTCACTGAGTTGAGCTGCGAGCCCTCGTAGAACACGCTGTCGCCGCGGGTGCGGATGTACTCCCGAGCCTTCTCCACGTACTCCCAGTACACGGGGTACATCTCGGCCAGCTTGATCTGTCGACCCGTAATCCTGCCGACCTCAGACTCCAGGAAGGAGGTGGCTGCGTAGGCCCAGCAGGTACCCGTCAAATACTGGGCCTGTGGTTTGAAGTGGAAGGGTGCGTGGAAGAAGGTCGGTGATCCGGGGTAGCTCCCCGGTGGGAGACTGGATATGAGATCCTTGCGAGCTTCCTTCTTTGACTCTTTCTTGCTCTCCAGGCCATCGCGAATTATTTTTGTTTTCTTGTCCGCGTCGGCTCGTCGGTCTTTGTCCCGCTTTTTCAACTCCTTGATGACCGGATCTTTTTCGTGGGGAACCCAGGTAGCCGGGTCCGGAGGCGTGAGCGCCGCCGCGGCCGCGGCGGGAGTTATCGCGAAGGTCGCCAACATCGCTGCGATAAGAATAAACATGGTTACCGGTGCCTCCTTTGGGGCCGTGTCGTTTCGGGCAGAGGATACACCATGGGCCGATAGATTTTCAGCAGGTTTTATGGGATCATTCGCACCCAACGGAGGGGCGCGTTGAAGAGACCGAGGATTTTCAGGGAATGGACTTGGCGCCACGGCGCCCTGGCCGGGACCTCGGTGCTCCTCGCTGCTGCCGCTGTGTTCCTGCTTGTCGGCCACTTCTCCATGGACGATACCTCGGACTTCGCGGCCGCTGCCCGCCGAATTGATGCACGGATCCGAGCGGGCGAGTTGGTGATCCTCCATCCCCCGGGGAACGCCTGGTACATCGAGCACTTCAAGAACCATACGGTCCTGGCGCCCCGGCGTCTCGAGGTCAAGGACGTAGACCAGGCCACGGGCCTCTGGTTTGTCACGGATCGGGGCGATAAGCGGGTCCGCCAAGTATTTCACAAGGCGATCAGGCAGTTCAAGCGGCAGGGCCGGGCGGAGTTCGGCGAGGTCACGGTTTTCCACTACTGGGAGTCTAGGAAGAGATGAGG
>CAYOTU010000638.1:0-1864 GCA_964406905.1 uncultured Myxococcales bacterium
ATCTCCACGCGGGCCGCCCGATCCTGGACTGGGGCCTCTATACCACCGCGCGGTGGCAGCGAAACGCTGTCTTCGGGGCTACCTGCTGTGTGGGTGGCGAGGCTGCGGAGGACTCCTGCATCGATTGCTATGATGACATGGACATCTTTGATCGCTCCGCCTGGCTCGTCACGCCGGATCTCTGGCTGCGTCTGGACTGGATGCCCTCACACATCACCCGCCTGCGCATGCAAGCCGAGTTCGCCATGAACATCGGTCAGGTGGCGCACGCCGGGGACGGTGTCGTGCAGGACTTCGACATCGACATCCTCTCCTGGGGCGGCGCGTTTGAGTCGATCTTCTGGTGGAAGATGGTGGGCTTCGGCCTCGATCTGGGGATGGCCTCCGGGGACAACGCTGTCCTCCAGAATCCGAACCTTGAGGGAGCCGACCTCTACGGCAACGACGGCAAGTCTTCCCTGTTCTCCTTCCATCCGAACTACATCGTGGACATGATCCTCTACCGGGAGGTCCTGGGCTCGGTGCAGAACAGCGCCTATTTTCGGCCGCACTTCATCTTCGATCTCCTGAACGCATCGCCTGTCTCGTCTTTAGGGGGCACCATAGCGGCCCTGTACGCGATGTCCCTGGAGCCGGCGGGTACCCCCGGGAACGCCCGGAACCTGGGGATGGAGTTTGAGGCCGGCCTGTTCTACGAAGAGCGGAACCGCTTCCTTGCGAACATCAACTTCGGCGTCCTCTTTCCCTTCGACGGTCTGGATCGTCCCGATGGCTTCGGTGATGATTCCACCGTGGGCGCCAAGGCGGCGCTGTGGTCCTGGACCCTCCAGGCGCAGCTCGGCTTCATCTTCTGAGGACGCCATGGGTTCAATGATGTGGGGGGGGCGGTTCACGGACGCCCCCGACGAGATCCTCCGGCGCTTCAACGACTCCCTGAGCTACGACGTTCGCCTCCTGCCCTGGGATGTCCTGGGGAGCATGGCCCACGCGACGATGCTCGCGGAGGTCGGGATCCTGGATGGGAACGATCGGGATGCCATCCTCGCCGGTCTGACCGTTGTCCTGGACGGGGGGCCCGATGGCCTGCCTCCGTCTGAGGACGTACACTCAGCGGTGGAAGCCGCGCTCTACGAGCACGCGGGACGGGTCGCGGGCAGGCTCCACACGGGGCGAAGCCGCAACGATCAGGTGGCGACGGATGTACGCCTCTACCTGCGGGCCCGTAGCCTTGACCTGGCGGACTCGGCCCTGGCCCTGGCCGGGACCTTGCTTCGGCGGGCTCGCGCACATCGGGATGATCCCCTCCCGGGCTATACCCATCTCCAGCGGGCCCAGGTGATCACCATCGGCCACCACCTGGCCGCGTATGTCGAGATGCTGCTGCGGGACGCTACGCGCCTCATGGAGGTCCATGACGCCAACCTGCTCTGCCCCCTGGGCTCAGGTGCGCTCGCTGGGAGCAGCCTCCCACTGGACAGGCGTCGGGTCGCTGACCTCCTGGGCTTCGACGGAATCACCATGAACAGCCTCGACGCGGTCTCGGACCGGGACGGCGTAGCGACGGCCCTCTTTGCTGCGACCCTCGCGATGGTCCATCTCTCCCGCCTCGCTGAGGAGATGACGCTCTGGATGAGCGGGGAATTCGCTGTCCTGCACCTCCCTGATCGCTACTGTACAGGCTCCTCCCTGATGCCCCACAAGAAGAACCCCGATGTCCCGGAGTTGATCCGGGGCCGTGCGGGACGTGCCCTCGGTGATCTTGTGAGCCTTTTGGCGGTCCTCAAGGGGCTGCCCCTCGCGTACAACAAGGATCTCCAGGAAGACAAGGAGGCCCTCTTCGACGCGCAGGACGTGCTCGGGGACG
>CAYOTU010000639.1:0-1861 GCA_964406905.1 uncultured Myxococcales bacterium
GCGGGGATCCCCTTCGAGCACCTGGTGTTCATGAACGACGGGGACGGCACCTTCACAGACTTCAGCGACGCGTCGGGGCTGCGGAATGTCCAAGCTGGCTTCTTCGCTTTCGGGGACGTGGATAACGACGGCGACCAGGACTGCTTCGCAGGGGTGGACATCGACCTGCCCGGCATGAACCACGCGCTCCTGCTGGGCGACGGCGAGGGACACTTCACGGTGAAGGCTGATGCGGGGGTCGCCACGGCTGGCATGCCCAAGGCCGTGGGAAACGCTGTCTTCGCGGACTTTGACGGGGACGGTGACCTGGACCTGTTCATGGGTCTGGGGCAGACCAGCTATATCGCGGACGACTGGTTCTTCCTGGGAAACGGGGACGGCACCTTCACCCCCGCTATGGATCGCCTGGGGCCTACAGCCCCCCACCCCACCAACGGCTCCACCACCTGCGACTTTGACAACGACGGGGATCTGGACATCATCGTCTCCACCTACAGCGTCAGCGCGAACTACGGCCTCAACGTCCTCTGGCGCAACGACGGAGACGCGCACTTCGCTGACGTAGCTGTGGCCGCGGGGTTCGCCAGCCTCCCCACGGGGAACTACTTCCTCTCAACCACCGGGTACGGGACCACGGAGGAACCGGGCAAGGGACCGGGGACCTGGGTCGGGTCCAACGGCTTCGGTCTCGACTGCGACGATCTGGACAACGACGGCCTCATGGACATCTTCATCACCACGATCTCCCATCCGGTGAACGGGGACTACAACCGCAAATGGTCAGACCCCACACAGGTCCTCTACAACCTCGGACCGACCCAGGCCTACGCGTTCGAAAACCGCTTCCTGGCGAAGGGCCTGCCCTTCAACGAGGGCGACGTGGACGGTGCCGCGGTGGACTTTGACAACGACGGACGCATGGACCTCTCCATCTCCCGTGACAACAAGTACGAGGGTAACTACGAGGCCCTGGAGCAGAAGGCTTGGTTCGGGCTGATGCACCAGCTCCCGGACGGTAACTTCGAGTCCCTCGGACCCGTGAGCGGCATCAACGACCTGGACGTGGCCTACGCGGCCAGCCTGACTGAGTGCGTAGACGACGGAGCCTGCCCCGAGGCCGAGGCCTGCCTCTTTACCCGCTGTCGCAACCCCTGCGCGGAAACCGCGGACTGCCCCGAGGCCACGGAATACTGCGCCTGGGGCTGGAACAACGACCTGAGCGCGCACCAGGGCTACTGCCGACCTCATTACGCGATGAAGAAGGCCCAGAACCACGCGTGGAGCGACGTGGACCACGACGGCGACCTGGACCTCCTGGTGGGAGGCCGCGACATCGGCGGCGGGCGCCCCAACTTCCTGTTCCGCAACGATATCGGCAGCGAAAATCGCTGGCTGGCGATCCGCTTGGCCGGCAACGGCGTCGCTGTAAACCGGGACGGAATCGGAACCCGGATCTCCGTAATCGATGGAGACGTGAAGATCGTCAGTGAGGTCAAGTCCAGTCGCGGCATGTACAACTCCGAGGACACCCGGGTCCAGCACCTGGGCCTGGGAATGGTCGGCTGCGGCTACGAGATGCACGTGCGCTGGGCGGACGGTGCTACCGCGACGTTTCCGGCAGGGACGTTCCCGGAGCGAACCTATCTGAAACTCCAGTATCCCGATGTCTTGAGCTGGGAATAGTCCTCAGAGCCTCAGGCAAACACCACACGGGTGAGAGCGTGGCCAGCGAGGACAGCGGCAAGGCCGACGACCAGGTTGAGGCCTACGTTCGCGAGGGCCATGGGCAGGTCCCTGGGCAGTGGCATCCCGCGCTGGACTCGGTATCATTGAATTGGACATTTCGGGAGGAACCCATGTG
>CAYOTU010000640.1:0-1859 GCA_964406905.1 uncultured Myxococcales bacterium
TATTATGTCCTACAAGGAACACCTTGTCACCTCATCCCATGCCGGATAGGATTCCCATTCCGAATCGTTACGGTTCTCTGGCGGAGTACGATGATGCTGAACAAGCTGTTCTCAGAGTCCTTGGGCACCGCGGGCACCGTTTTCCGGATTCTGGCGAACGCGCGTTCGACATCCCTGAACCACGAACTCCTGGGAATATCTGTTACCGGCGCGCCCTTTCATGTGCGCCGTGAGGACGGGGAAGCCTACGCGTCCGCTACCAACGATCAACACGCAGCGTACAGCGCACCCGACGGAGTCGCACCTCCCCTCTTCGCTGTGAAGATCCTGGCAGGCCCCATAGGCCGGCTTCTGCTCCATAGAGATTTGGGAATGAACCTCCTGCGGATGCTCCACGGCGAGCAGGCCTTTACGTTCCTGAAGCCTTTGCGCTACGGACAGAACGTGATCCCCACCGCCACGATCACAGGATTTCGCGAGGTGGGCACTGGTGATATCCTGGATATGAGCCTGGATATCCGCACCGAGAGCAGCGAGAAGCTGCTCACGGGATTTTCCTCGTTCTTTCTCACAAAAGACGGCGGAGGGAAGGGTGCCGGAAAGAAGGCTGTGCCCGACGCGGCCCCCTTCCCCGCTGATGCGCCTGGGCGCTTCTCACATTCATTTGAAAGCGAGAAGAATCAACCCGCTCGCTACGCAGCAGCGAGCGGAGATCGCAATCCGATCCACACCACCAAGATAGCGGCCCGCCTCGGCGGGCTGCCCCGGCCGATCATGCATGGTCTATGCATGATGGCCATGGCCGGTCGCGAGGTCCTGGCAATGCAGAACGCTGACCCCACGAGCCTGCGGGAGCTGTCCCTGCGTTTCGCCCGTCCTGCATTCCCAGGATCCCGCTACGTGATCCTGGGTGCAAACGCCGCGGGCAGCGGCGTTGACTTCGTCGTCCTGGACGAGAAGGACCGACCGATCCTGTCCCGTGGACATGCCCGCCTGGATTGATTGATCAAAGCTTCAAGGGGATCTTTTTGTAGGCATCAGCGTCCTGGGTGTCGATGGTTTCGACCACGCGTCGGGCCCATGTCTGCTTGGTCATGGCAAACGCGTTTCTTCCCTTCTTGGCCATGAACGCACCCAACTCCAGGGCAGCGTCCCTGAGGTCCTCCCCGGGCACTGCGCCCCTGGCCCAGCCCACTGCGACGGCCTCCTTTCCCGAGTAACGCTTGGCGCTCCACGCCATCTCCCGGAACACCTGCGTGCCCAGGCCGTGCTCGCAGATTGCGGTCATCCCCGGGGAGAACGGGATGTCGATGTCCATCTCCGGGAAACAGATCAAGCCCCGGTCCGACCGAGCTATGCGAAAGTCGAACCCCGACGCCCAGATCGCGCCCAAGCCGAAAGCGTGGCCCGAGATCGCGCCGATGAGCGGCTTGGGGAAGAGGGCCGTGTCCTTGAGCAGCGCGGATACGTCCAGAAGGAATGCGAATAGCTCCCGCTTCCCCTGGGTCTTCATCCAGTCCAAGTCCAGGCCGTTACTGAAGAACCTCTCGCCACCGATGATGACCACCGCGCACACCGCTTCGTCCGCAGTCAGCGCTGCCAGCTCCTCACGAATCTCCGCACAAGAGGGCCCAGAAATCCGGTTCTGGCCCCCGTCGTCCAGGGTCACTACTGCCACGTCGCCGACCAACTCCCTACCAACCATCAGAACAACTCCTCCATCCGCATGATCTGCTCGGACGCCTCGAATTCGTCCTCGAACTGAATGGAAATGCTGGAGGGCATGGACTTGCGTTTCTGGATACGGTCGCGATTGAGCTGTCGGATCAGCGCGGGGGGGTACTCGACGCGATAGCTGA
>CAYOTU010000641.1:0-1852 GCA_964406905.1 uncultured Myxococcales bacterium
AAAGAGGCGCACCAGCGCGTCGTCGGGGATGAGATCCACGGGGACCCCGGCCCTCCCAAGGCCCTTGAGCACCTGGCCGAGCACCACCGTGACGTTCACCGGGGGGCAGCTCTTGAGGTTGAGGACCTCCTCGTAAACCCGGCGGCGGGGGCTGAGGAGCATCAGGCGTCCGAGATGGAGCGGGACGCCCAGGGCCGCGTAGCTCGCAGTGCGCTCCCAGGGTAGGGGCTGGAGCCGGGCGCGGATCCGCTCAACGCGGTCGTCGGTGATGGGCACGGGCGGGTGATCCGTGTCTGGGTACATCCGATTCGGGCCGGGGAGGATCCGCTCGAAGATAGTGGAGCCGTCGGGGAGCGAATGCCGGGTTTCGTTGGGCACGCCGACTGTCGCCTCCCGGGCACGAATCTGGATCTCTTCGGCCGCGGTGAGGGTGTCCCTCTCCGGGCCCCACACCAGAAGCACCGCGTCCTCCGGGGCCGCGCCCACAGCATGCCGGAGTCTGTCCCATAGGCGGGGGCTCAGGTCCTGGGATGGCGCGTCGTCATAGGCCAGGTTGGGGATGGAATCGAGGCATGCGATGACCTTGATGCGGCCCTCGAACTCCCGGGCGAAGACGTTGTCAGGACCGGTCCTGGTATTGAGGATGCCCTTGAAACGCGGCAGGCAGACAGCGCGGACCGGGTGTCCTCGATCCACTGACTGCCGTATCGGCGAGAAGTGGGTGCGCTTGACGATCCCCGTGACGTCGAAGGACTCGTCGGAGATGTCTTCCGCTACGACGCCGCGCCGTGCCAGGACGTCCCGGATACCCAGGAGAGCCTTCTGCCGGAGGGCCTCGTAGTGGGTCAGCGCGGGGATCAGCGGGATCCGGGGGACGCCCTTGATCTCCACGCGCTCGCCGCCGCGGATGCTGACGTTCACGTCCTGGCGCGCGGCGCCGTGACCTGTCCGCACCTTGTCCGAGGACCGGGACAGGCCGCGGAGCACCTGGCCCACGCCCGCAGCCTCAGTAGGGGTCAGCATGTCGGGCTCGGTCACCATCTCGACCAGGGGAATGGAGAGGCGGTCCGTGAGGTAGATCCTGGTGTGACCGACGTCGGAGACCTCCCGGCACGCGTCCTCCTCAAGGCCGAGCTGGCGGATCCCGATGCGGCGTCCCTCAAAGGGGATGGAGCCGTCAACCCCCAGGATCGTCGTTCGCTGGAATCCCGCTGGGATCGAACCGTCGAGGTACTGCTTTCGTGCTACGTGGAACTCGGAGACGAGGTTGCAGCCGAGCAGGAGGGTGATCTCGATCCCGATGTCCACGGCCTCGTCGTTGATCATGAACGGCGGCGTGTCGTCCATCTCGTAGGTGCAGGCGGTGTCGCGGGAGATTCGGTAAATGATCTCCTTGCGCGTCTTGAACTCCATTAGCGCGGTGCCGTCGTACTCACCGAGTTCAGAGAGGGTGGGCCGCATATGCCGCAGTAGCTCCGCGTCGTAGGTGTTCGAGTACGTCGTGTTGGGGCAGTGACAGAACAACTTCTTTTTGGTCCGAAGCTGCTGGTGAATCTCAAGCCCGCAACGGAACCCGAGGGCCCGGTAGTCGTCATAGGTCATCTGGTCGGGGGTCTTCAAGCCCATCCTCCTGGCTTCATGCCCACCTGAGACGCGGGCGGCGGTACTATAAGGATAGGAAGGGAGCCTTGTCCACCGTTGCGTGTGGCATGGGCCGAAGGGTGAGGCAGTCGGCAACGAACCCTGAGGTCCATGCCCTAGAAGATGTCGCTGATCGCAGCGTTGCCACGGGCCAGCTCCTGGGAGAACCAGCCGCCGGTGATCGCGTCGATGAGGGAGGTCAGCTCGTCGA
>CAYOTU010000642.1:0-1850 GCA_964406905.1 uncultured Myxococcales bacterium
CAGATCGGCCTCCTGATAGCGATTCGGGAGATCAGCGTTAACCTCATGGAGGTCCCCTCGGGAGCGCTGGCCGACCTCTACGGGCGGCGGCGCAGCATGATCTTCTCGTTCGTCTCCTACATCGTTAGCTTCCTGACTTTTGGCATGGCCACCGGGTTCTGGACGCTGGCGCTCGCCATGATGGCCTTTGCCGCAGGAGAGGCCTTCCGAACAGGTACGCATAAGGCTATGATCTTCGCATGGTTGAGGCAGCAGGGGAGAACCGACGAGCGCACGAAGACATACGGATACACCCGCTCGTGGAGCAAGATAGGCTCGGCCGTCTCGGTGGTGGTGGCCGCCGCTCTGGTCCTGACCACAGCGAACTACACCATGGTCTTCTACCTCTCGGTGGTGCCCTACCTCCTGGGGTTGGTCAACTTCATGGGATATCCTGCATTCCTCGAGAGGAGCGGAGAAGGGACGCAGCGGGTGTCGGGGAGGGTGGTCTTCCGACATCTATGGGAGACCACGGCCGAGGTGGTGCGGAGTAAACGTCTACGCCGCCTGCTCTCGGAGTCCCTCGGCTTCGAGGGCCTGTTCAAGGCCTCAAAGGACTACCTTCAACCGATCCTGCAGGCAGCCGCAGTGCTGGGCACCGTTGCCATTTTGCCCCTTGAGGGGCTCAACCAGGCGCAGCGGACATCGCTGCTGGTGTGCCCTGTTTACGTGTCGCTCCATTTCCTCTCAGCCGCGGCGAGCCGCAACGCTCACCGGCTGACCTCCAGGCTGGGGAACGAGGAACGGGCAGCTCGCCGTATATGGACCACATGCGCGGTGCTCTTTGCCGTCCTGTTGCCTGCCCTGATTCTGGAGTGGTACTGGATGATGATCATCGGCTTCATGATGTTCCACATCCTCCAGGACATCTGGCGGCCGATCTTGATCAGCCGCCTCGATGCGGAAGGAACCGAAGCCCAAGGTGCAACGCTGCTTTCCATGGAGAATCAGGCAAAAAGTATGGGTACCATGGTTTTCGCACCTCTGCTCGGCTTCAGCATCGACTGGGTACAATGCCACGACGCAGGAGGCGCGTTCTGGCCCATCGCAGTCTTGGGCCTCGCGGTCGCGCTCGCCTTCCGGCTCACAGCGCGCCCCCGGAAATCCGCAATCCATCAGTAAATGGAATCAGAACAGATCCATGGCGATGCGAACCCCCTCCTCGACATCCTCGAGCCTCGTCGCCGGGAGCATCCCCAATCGCCGAACGAGCTTTGCCCGATCCAGAGAGGAACCGTCCCCTTTCCCTTGTTGCCAACTCTGGATGGGGTAGGCATTGTGGGAGTCAGGACACACCGCTGGTCGAGGAAGCACACGAAATGAGTGGAGATCGTGACTGGCAAGGGTTGTACAGGGAGCCGGTCCTCGTGGTGGTGGTCAGTGATTTCAGCCGCGCTGCGGCGTTGCGATTTACTTCAGATCTCAACATCCTCGAGCGTGACCTGATCAGAGAGCAGCTTCCCAACGGGGCGGTTTTTCTAGACGAGTACAGACGGATCTCCCTTCGTCTCCTGGGCGATGTCCGGTACGTGAAGGAAAAGGCCCTGGAACCGTACCTGGAACAAATTGATCTCCTGGACGAAAGGGTCCTTGTGGGGTTCGAGGACGGAATCCCGCCCGAGACCGTGGTGGACCGCATCGGATCTTTGGTTTTCCATGCAGTGAGCGCCCCGGTCCTCCGGGGATGTCATGAGGTGGTGGTGGTGACGCCGTGCAACACCCTTTCCCCGGTACAGTGGGCGCTGGCAGAGATTTTTTCTTCGGCCGACTCGATCCAGAGGATGATCCGGGATACAGAGCAGAGGGTTCCC
>CAYOTU010000643.1:0-1822 GCA_964406905.1 uncultured Myxococcales bacterium
CAACGAGGGCGTGGACGTCCCCGAGGCGAACGTCGCTATCGTGGTCTCCGGCAGTGCGAGCCAGCGGGAGCACATCCAGCGCCTGGGACGGGTACTGCGCAAGGGCTCCGGGGGCAAACGCGCGGTGCTTTACGAACTGATCACCCGCGGCACCCACGAGGAGGGCATGTCCCGGCGCCGTAGAAACCGCGAATATTTTTAGCTACGGCAGGGTTGATTCGAGGAGGTCGGCCATGGCCTTGAGGTATTCGAGGTCCCGGGGTGCGAACTCGCTCTCTTCTCTGCCTATAGCACGTCTTTCTTTTTTCCGTCTTGCCCGAGATGCTCCCATCCCAGGCCGTCCACCCGCGTGCCGTCCCGGAGCCTGACTGAAGGTCCGTCCGGGCCGGAGGGCTCGAAGCGGCCGACAACAGTGAGGCGCGTGCCCGTCTCGTCCAGGAGACGGGCGGAGATCTCTGCTATCGCGGCGGGGGCCAGGGCCAGGGCCAGCTCATAGTCCTCGCCGCCTCCCAGGGCCGCGGCGGTCCATTCTTTCAGGGCACGGGTCCGAAGTCCCACGAGGGCCGGGTCACACGGCAGTGAATCGATATCCAGCATCACCCCGAGCCCCGCGGCCCGGGCCAGGTGGCCAGCGTCCTGTCCGAGCCCGTCCGAGATGTCGATCATGGCGTGTACCTCGGCGCAGCCCGCCAGGAGTCGGCCCTCACGCAGGCGCGGCGTCGGATCCAGGTGGCGCGCCACGACCCGCTCTGCCTCATCGGGGGACAGCGTCAGTTCCCCCTGGAGCTGCCCAAGCAGGTGACGTAACCCCAGGCCCGCCTCTCCAGGGGTGCCGGTCACAGCGAGGACATCGCCGACCTGCGCTCCGGCGCGGCGCACAGCACGCCCCCCCGGCGGGATACGGCCCAGGACAGCGATGTCCACGAAGAGAGGTCCCGGCGAGGCTGTCGTGTCCCCGCCGATCACCGCGGCCCCCGCAGCCGAAGCCCGGGCCGCTATTCCCGTTGCGATTTCCCGGGCGTCTGCAGGGCTCCAGGCCGGGCCGAGGGCCGCTGTCACCAGGAGCGCGGTGGCCTCACCGCCCATGGCCGCTATGTCGCTGAGCGCGGCGGCTGCGGCCCGGCTGCCCAGGACCCGGGGGGACGCGAATTCCCGGCGGAAATGGACATCCTCCACGAACGCGTCGATGGTCAGCAGGAGCGTCGCACCGTCCACCTCAAGGACCGCACAGTCGTCGCCGATGCCCGTTTGTACAGCGGAGTGTTTCCCGCGGAAGATAGCGGCCAGATCATCGATGAGTTGGAACTCGCTGCTCATGCCTGGTCCGGTCGGACCTCTGCGACCAGCGCTGTGGCGTTGTCCTTGCCACCGACGCCATCAGCGGCCTCTGTCAGGGAGGTGACGATGGCCTTGGGATCCGCACCGCAGAGGAGGGCCCCGATGGTCTCCTCATCGATGTAGCCGTGAATTCCGTCGGAGGAGAGGAGGAGGCGATCCCCCGGGGCCAGCTTGACCCGGACTCGCTCGATCCAGAGGCCCGGTCCCATGCCGATGTGGTTGGTCAGCTTCCCCGCCTCGTTCTGGTGCGGTGTCGTCAGGAGAAGGTGGCGCCCACGCCGCCAGAGCCAGGCAGCGCTGTCTCCGATGTTGAAGACCGTCGCTGATGTGGCGGCTTCGTCGAAGAGGGCCGTCACTAGGGTGCTGCCCATGCCGTAGTGGCTGTTGCTGCTGGTCCGCAGGCGGGTCACCGCGTCATTGCACCGGAAAACCATGGCCTGGAGGGTCTCCTCCCCTTTGAATTTCTTCGTGGGGGTATGGTAGT
>CAYOTU010000644.1:0-1803 GCA_964406905.1 uncultured Myxococcales bacterium
ACGGACACCCAGCGATGGTTCTTGGCCGCGGCCCGGATCATCGTGGGGCCGCCGATGTCCACGTTCTCGATGAGTTGCTCCAGGTCAGCGCCCGCGTCCCGCACCTGCTCGAAGGGGTAGAGGTTGCACACGACCATGTCGATGGGGCGGACACCCAGCGCAGCGGCCTCTTCCGCATCGGCCTCGCGGTCGAAGAGAATCGCTGATTCGACGGCGAAGGAGATCGTCTTCATACGGCCGCCGAAGGCCTCGGGATTGCCCGTTACCTCTGCGATGTCCGTGGTGCGGATCCCGGCATCCTCCAGCACCCGCCGGGTCCCCCCCGTGGAGACGATTTCACACCCATGGCCCGCCAGGGCCAGGGCCAGCTCCACCACACCGGTCTTTTCCGAGACGCTGATGAGCGCCCGTTCGATCTTGACCATCAACCCCTCCGTCCGTCCATCCATTCGATTGCGTTTCTGAAGACCGCCAGGCCCTCGCCTTCGTCCCCCCGGTTTGGATTCTCCCGGCGACGTCGGGTCCAGGCGGGGTGGTTGTAAGCTGTGAGGTAGGCCTCGGGGTGGGGCATCAGCCCGAGGATCTGCCCCGTGGGGTCCGTGAGACCCGCCAGATGTAGGTCCGAGCCATTGGGGTTCGCTGGGTATTCCCCCGTGGCGGCCCCGGTTTCGTCAACGTAGACCAGGCAGCCCAGGCCCTGCGCCTCGATGGCCTCTCGTACCGCGGGGTCCCGGATCACCAGCTTGCCCTCGCCGTGGCGCACCGGCAACTCGATCTCGTCGAGACCCCGCAGGAAGGGCTCGTTGCCAGCACCCGCCAGACGGCAACGGACCCAGCGGTCCTCGAAGCGCCCCGAGTCGTTGCGGGTCAGGGTGATCTGTTGACGTCGATTCGGGGCCAGTCCCGGCAGGAGCCCGGTCTTCACCAGCACCTGGAACCCATTGCAGATCCCGATGATCAGCTTCCCGTCCCCGAGGAAGCGCTCGATCTCGTCCAGGAAGCGCCGCCCCGACGACATCCTTTTGTACGTCAGCTTGTTCGCCAGGACCTTGCCCGAGCCCAGGTCGTCCCCGAAGGAGAAGCCTCCGGGGAAGGCCAGGATGTCGAAATCATGGAGAGAGATTTTCTCGTGGAAGACCTCGTTGAGGTGCGCTATGCGGGCCTCGCCGCCCGCACTTCGGAACGCGGCCGCTGTCTCCTCCTCGCAGTTGATGCCGAAGCCGGTGATGACCAGTGCGCGTGTTTTCATATCAAACCTCCACGCCCCGGTTCCATGCATCGAAGAGATCCACCACAGGCGAATCCACCACAGCCTCTCCCCGCCACTGCAGGGTCATCTGCTGCGTCTTGGTCACCTCGCCCAGCGGGTGGGCATCGTCTCCGAGGATGGCCTCGAAGCGCGCAGCGTCTTCGGGCCGCACCGATGCGACGAAGCGGCTGTGGGACTCGGAGAAGAGCTGCACCGCTGGTGCCAGCCTGTCGTCGTCCAATGCTCCGTCCACGCCGAAGCCGCCGCCGAACGCGCTTTCGGCCAGGGCAACAGCGAGGCCTCCGTTCGAGAGGTCGTGGCAGGACTGGACCAGGCCCGCGGCCGTGGCCTCCTGGACCTTCAGGTACAGGGCCCGGGCTGCCTCCTTACGCACCCGCGGCACGTTGGCGCCCAGGTGATCGTGGAGCTTGTAGTATTCCGACGCGCCCAACTCGTCGTAGGTGGTACCCAGCAGGTAGACCCGGTCCCCCGGGGCCTTCAGGTCGCTGGTGATCGCGTCCCGTACGTCGTCGAACTTTGCTGCCATGCTGTAC
>CAYOTU010000645.1:0-1797 GCA_964406905.1 uncultured Myxococcales bacterium
GGCCCCGATGAGAAAGAGTGATAGTGTCATGGAAGTTCTCCTCGTGTGTCAGTTGCCCAAGAGGATCTTGATGCCCGGGTGATCGCCCTCGTAGCGCAGCGCGCGGGCGACCTCGTTGGCGGAGGTCTGGTGACTCCAGACCACCGACCCGCCGGGGTCGACCTCGAAGAAGTAGCCGCTCGTGGACTCCACGATGAAGGTGTTCCCGCTGGGGAGGCGCTGGACACCGCCCAGGTGCTCGGAGAAAAAGCTCCCGCCGTTGGAGTAGGTCCAGGTCGCCGCGGCGGGTCCGAAAGCCGCGCCCGCCATGACATAGTCACCGTCCCCGTCGTAGGGCGGCGTGATCTCCACGATGCTGGACGCGTGGGCGTGGGAGCCGTTGTTAAAGACCAGGATGTTCCCCGCGCCGGGGATCCCGCTCGGCACCCACCAGGAGCAGTGCGCCACGTCAAAGACTGCCGCGCCGGACGCGTAGTTGGAGGGGCTCCCCCAGCGATAGAGGAGGTCCCCGCCCTTGCCCCGGGTCCCGCCGGTGTGCCCTACGGCCTCCGCGGTGGTGGTAGAATGATCGATGACATAGATCTCGTCCATGAAGTGGGAGCTGATCACGATCTCGTCCCGGTCGGGGTTGTAGCTGACGCCGTTGATGTGGAGCCAGTCCCCACCGCCCGGAGGACCTCCCTGGCTCGCGCCCAGGTTCACGTCCAGGAGCTGCGGGTTGTCCGCAACCACGCCATAGTTGTCCGCGCCGGGGTCCTCATCCTGAACCAGATGGTCCCAGGCTCGCCACTCCCACACGATGGAGCCACCATTCGCGCCGGGCTGCACCTCGACGATGTGGTCCACCCACATCTCGTCGGCCTTGTCCCGCCCCGCGGCCTCGGCCTCGGTCTTGCTCTTCACCTCCCAGGCGATGAGCAGGACATTGCCGTTGGGCATGGGCTCGATGTCGTGGTGGGCCAGCCAGGTGGAGCCGCTGTACTCGAACTCCCACTCCACCGTGCCGTCGGGTGTAATCTCCTGGATCAGACCGGTAGAGGCGCCACCGTGGAGCGAGGCACCGCTGACCTGTGCGGGACGCAGGAGGTTGCCGTTGTCCAGGAGGTAGACCGAGTAGCCCCCCTTGGTGAGGTTGCTCCACTGGTGCACGGTCTCGCCGTCCCCATCTATGAGATAGGTAGTGGTCTTGTCGTTTGGGTTGTAAAGGACGTAGTGCCCCCCGTCCTCCACGGCCAGATCCTCCACGGCCAGATCCTCCACGGTCAGATCCTCGCCGGGCCCCGGGTTGTCGAGCCCCTCGAGGTCCTGCTCCATCCCCAGGTCCTCACTCATCAGGTCCCCCGCCGCGGAATCACTCGGAGTCACCACGTCGAAGGTCGCGCCGTCCTCCCCGGGGATCAGGACATCACCGACAGCTCCTGTCTCGCCCCCACCGCAGCCCACCAGCACGATCAGCAGCAAGCCAATCATTTTCATCTTCGGTATGTTGCACGTCATCATGTCCACCACCACCCAAACACCAGAAGTTTCCAGTCCCACGGTCGAACCTCACGACCGAAGGCGCCTGACAGAAACCTTACAGAGCCAATGTAAAGCCGGGCAGGGCGTTAACCCCCATTTTTGTAAGGAAAACGTAAGGACCGCGTCCTGTACCAAAACACGATCGATACAGATTCCAGCGCGGTCGAGGTGGTCGCCACGGTCGAATGCCCCGAGATCAGCAGTAGTCGTCTTCCGCACTCAGTACCAATCGCTCTATGCCATGCCGTTTGTGGGAGGCCCTTCAGGGCCGATTCG
>CAYOTU010000646.1:0-1792 GCA_964406905.1 uncultured Myxococcales bacterium
AAGCAGAGCACGTGCCCTGGGAAGTCCCGTTCCGGGAGGCGATGAAGGGCCACCCCTTTGTACTCATCTGTCTCAGGTAGTTCCTTGGCAATGGACTCCTTCAGACGATCATTACCGAAGCGCCCACGGGCTCGCACCAGGACCTGGAACCGCTCGGGCCCGTCGCTCCGCAGGCTCACGGTGACTGAGCCCAGATCCTCACGAAAGTCCAGCCCGACCTCGGCCTTCCCCATGATCGCGGTCTGCGCGATGCTGGAGCGCGCCATGGCCAGAACCTGGACTGCGGAGGGGCTGGCCTTGAAGATCCGGAGGCCAAAGACTTCGTCCAGGAGACCCTCCATCTGGTTCCACGCGTACTCCATGTTCCCATGGAAGGCCACGTGCGCGCCAGGCAGGACGTAGTCGACCGCCTGCCAGACCGTGTCCCGAGGGGCCTCGAGGGGCTGGGGAGGGAGGCCACCCACGCCGCCGCCGCCGAGGATGCCGAGGATAATGAGGATTTCAGCCATTCCCATTCCAATCATGCTCATTCCCTGTCTCCAGAGGTTTTCTGACGTTAGCCACAGTGAAGCCGACCGCGATGTACCCGAAGGCCAACACGAAGAGATACTCTGGCAGCACCCGCAGCACCACGCATACGATCACCGCCATAAAATTCACCACGGTAAAGAGGTTGAGTGCCCGGCTCTTCCAACGCTGAAGCTTCGGCAGGAAGAGACCGGAGACCATCAGGACACCGAGACCGAGTAGGGTCGGCGGGATCCAGGGAGCCCATAAGTCCAAGGGGAGATGCCGGGCCAGGGTGAGGTAGAGGCTCATGGTAAACGCACCGCCCAGGGTAGTAGCCAGGCCGTGGAAGTGACCCGGGAAGAGGCCCTCGTCGCTCTCGACGTTGAACCGGGCCAGGCGAAAAGCGCCGGCCAGCGCATAGACCGACGCTGCCCCGTAAGGTACCACCGCGGCCGGCCAGGAGGCGAAGGGCGCGCCCGGTACGGTGAGTACTGCGGCCCACAATACGGAGGGGGCCACAACAAAGGTCACCAGGTCGGACAGCGAGTCGAGCTGCCCCCCGATCGCGGACGACGCGTTCAGGATCCGGGCAACGGTCCCGTCGAGCTTGTCCACGATGACGCAGACCAGGATCAACCATGCAGCGTCCTCAAACCGTCCAGCCGCGGTGGCCAGAAGTGACCAAATCCCTAATAGGAGTCCGAAGGATGTGATAGCATTGGGCACGGCTTGGCGGATGGAAGACATGGGTTCTCCCGCGTGTGTCAGCGTCGGGCAAGAATGGCACGGCTTCCCCTGCGCCGTCAACTCGATGGAGCGGCCTGCCGTTTGATTCCTGGAACGACGGCTAAACCGGAAACATGAAAAGATGCCCTGACTGCCAAACCGGTCTCCAACCTGGGAACGACAAACAATGAAGATCTGGATGATGCTCCCGCTCCTCGCCACGCTGCTGGCCCCGACAACTGCCGCTGCCGCGGACGAGAATCCTGGGGAGATGGCCAACCAGGCCATGGAGTTGTTCAAGTCCCCCGAGACCCGCGGGGAGGCCCTGGCCCTATACCACAAGGCCCTGGGCAAGGCAGCGGGGAAGGTCCGCATAGGGATCCTGAAGAACTTGGGCAAGGCCTACGGGGGCATGGACCGCTACGCGGAGGCCTGGCCCTTAAACCAATAAGCAGGGGGCTCCAGGTTCAGGAATGAATCGCCCGACCGGCGACGTCCAGTGCGGCCTCCTTGAGGGCCTCTGACAGGGTCGGATGGGCGTGGATGGTGCGGGCGA
>CAYOTU010000647.1:0-1791 GCA_964406905.1 uncultured Myxococcales bacterium
AGGCTCGACAGGAAGGCCATCATCTCGTCACGGGTGGCCTGGGCACGGGTCTCCAGCGCCTCAGCGCAACCACGCTCCGTGGTTTTCATTCGGGAGCGAGCGCCATTGTGCACGACACGCCGATGTGGTCCGACGCGAAGACCCCGTTCACCTGCTCGTCGAAGATGAGCTCGCAGTCCAGTGGGGTCGTTGACGTCGGCCCCGTGGAAGCGGCGTAGATGTAGTCGATCCGGTCGTGGGGATCCCCGGCCTCGATGGTCAGGCCCTGGTCGTCCGGATTGGTCGCCGGCCACCCATCGACGAAGTCCCCCACCACTCCCCCGTGCTCAGCTTCACCCCGCAGGAATTGCATGGCCAGGGTGTCGGGCTCCGCGTTCAGGTCTCCCGCAAAGAACGCGTGCAGGCCTGCGGACCGCTCGGTGATGAATTCGTATGCGGCCAGGGCCTGGTCAGCGCTCTGGGATTCGTTCCCCCCGACGGTCATATGGGTGCAGTAGAAGTCGATTGGCCCGGCGGGAGACTCCACCCGGGCGCCCAGGACGTAGCGCGTGAACAGGATCAGATCATCGTGGGGCAGCTTGACGCTGGCCGTGTCCAGGATCGGCCACCGGCTCAGGATCGCGATGCCCTCGTCGTAGATGAAGACCGAGTACTCCTGCTGCCAGGCCCACTCGTACCCCGTCGCCGCCGCGATGAACTCCGCCCGGTTCGGCACCCCGCTGGAGTCCACCACCTCCTGGAACGCGATGAGATCCGGTTGGGCCAGATAGATCGCGTCGATGACGATCTGGGTCCTCACGTTCACGTCCGCTGAGTCCCCGAACGGGTTCGCGGGGTTGAGCAGGTTGAAGGTCCAGAGGACCAGCTCCGCCGGGGGGGATGCCGTGTCCGGAAGGGTGTCCTGGACCTCTGCTTCGGCGAGGTCCTCGTCCGTGTCTGCGCTGCTCCCATCCAGGGAGTCAGCGGGGACGATGTCCAATGAATCCGTCGCTGCGTCCCCGGGGGTATCAGTCGTCTCCCCGTGGTCTCCGGCCGGTTCGGTGTCTGTGGAAATATCTTGGAGTTGCATCGCGTCGGCGAGGAGGCCTTGATCTGCGCCGATGAGATCCCCGTGGAGATCGACTCCGTCGGGCCCGACTCCGCTCGAACAGGCACATGGGAGGAGGCTCCCGAGGACGAAGATCAGACCCCTTGTCCCCATGGACATCACCGGGCCAGCAGCGCGAGGGCCGCGTCGAGATCCCGCTCAGGGGACAGGACCCCGCCGAGGACGTGGCGCTGGCCGGCGGCGGTCATGAGCTGTCCGTTCCAGGTCGCTTCGCCGGCGCGGGCCCGCAGCTCCGAAACCAGACGCATGAAATTCGACGCCCTGCCGGGCTGGAGCGCTGCGCCGAGACCCTGGTACTGGAGCTCGTCCTCCCGGAACGCGAGAGTCGGGAGCGCCTCGGCGTGGACCAAGAGGAACGGGCCCCCGGACTCGTGCACAGTGGTCTCCCTGGTCTTCACCTTCTTGGTCATGGCCATGCCGCCGGTGACCAGGGCCTTTGCGGGGGCAAACTTGCGCCGGGTCGAGGTCTTGGTCTCCCCCCCCCGCTGGAAGTCTGTTCCCTGCAGGAGGAGGCGGATCCGGTCGAATCGAACGGCGTGACGATCGCCGCTGCGCGTCTCGACGCTGAGTCCCTCCGTGTGGAAGGCGAAGTGGATAGGAAGTTTCATCTCGATTTTAGACCTCCACAGCGAGTATCGGAGGAGGGAGGCTTGGTGTCAACGACCTCGGCTTCGAGGCTTTGG
>CAYOTU010000648.1:0-1787 GCA_964406905.1 uncultured Myxococcales bacterium
GGAGGACGGGAGCTCCGCAACCCCCGCGCTTGTAGACGCTCGTGACGTGAATGCGGCCCTGGTGGGCTACAACCTCAGGCGAGGCAATCCGGTCTTCTGGCAGCCGGGACAGATGGCCTTCAGCGGCGTGGTGCGGGGGCATTTTCAGCCGGGCTTTCCCCTTGGCCGGGTGCGCGTGGATCCGGGGCCGAGGCCTTCTGCGGGGCGCTGGCGCGCGCATCTGGACGCGTGGGCCGCGTGGCGCAAGACGTTCCCAGCAGCGCCGGATCCAGTGGGTAGGATGGTCCTGGGAGATGTCCTCGGCCTCGCAGGTGCGCTCCAGGTGCAGGAGATCCAGGAGGGGCTCACCGGAAGCCGACCTCCACCTGAGGGCCCGGTGGAGACAGCGGAGGCCCTCTTCTCCGAGAGCCTGCGCCTCTTCGACGAGGACTGTCGTATCTGGAGCAACTTCGTAGTGCTAAAGGGCCTCATGGGGCAGATAGGTTTTGCTGCAGAGGCTGCGGATCGGGCAGCGGGGCTTTGTCCCCTCCACCCGGCGAGCCGTGCCAATCAGGTACGGTACCTGATCCTCTCGGGGAATGTGAAGGAGGGTCTCGACGCGGCAGCAGATGCCGCAGCCCTGCCCAACCGGGATCAGGTTGTTCCCCGTTTGCTGCGTTTCGCTGACGATCTGGATCGGGGCGGGATGGAAGACGTGGGGGCCGCACTACGTCGGGTCTTGGATTGACCCCACGTTTCGGAGATCCTTGAGACAGATGCCTTCCCCAAAGCGAAGCCGAAACGAATACCTTCACCGGCACGAACGGACTTTGAACTGGAGGTTGACTTTGAAATGAAGTCACAGCAAAATGAAGTCAGGGCTCTTCCTTTGGAGGACATCATGAAGACCCTGACGATTCGTAGTATCCCTGAAAGCCTCTACGAGGCGATCCGGCGTATGGCCAGGCGAGAGCGGCGGAGCATCCAGCAACAGGTTTTGGTCCTGTTGGACCGGGGACGGGTGATGGATCAGGAGTCGCCTTTGGTCGCTGCCTGGGCCCTGCGGGAGCGGCTGGCGGGGCGGGAACTGGGGGACACTGTAGCGGAGATCCGTGAGGAGCGGGACCGATGAGGGGGGTCGTCGTGGACACCTCAGCGCTTATCCGTCTCTTTGTGCCGGACGGTCCCCTGCCGGAGGGGCTGGAGGCCGCAGTGGACGCTGCTTGGCGGGGCGATGCCCTTCTCATGGCGCCGGACCTGCTCCTGGCAGAGATCGGGCAGGTGCTCAGGAAGAAGGAGAGGGCCGGGTACCTCCGCAAAGAGGAGAGCGACGAGATCCTCGCCGCAGTCCTCGCCCTGCCCATCGAAGTCCTCCCTCACCGCCCCCTCCTCGCGGACGCGTTGGACCTGGCTCGGGAGACGAACCTCACGGTCTACGATGCGCTGTTCCTCGCGTTGGCAAAGGGTAGGGGGGCCGCGCTGATCAGCGCGGACGAGCAGTTGGTCAACTGTTGGTAGTCAGCAGAATTGTTGTCAGCAGAATTGTTGACAAGTGGGAGAGGCGCTCTAGGAGCGTGTTGCGCATTGGTCCTCCTGCTACGAATTCGCCAAGCACACCATCTGCGACCTACAAGATCTGCGCACGTACCACCAGTATGCACCCAAATCTTGTAGGCCCCATCTGGTGTACCTGGCAGCTTCTCGCTACGGAGTCCAATGCGCAACACGCTCCTAGCCGTTCTTGCGCTGGAATTCCTTCATGAAGTCCACGAGGCCGGTGACGCCTTCGAGGGGCATGGCATTGTAGA
>CAYOTU010000649.1:0-1780 GCA_964406905.1 uncultured Myxococcales bacterium
CGAGAGCAGCACATCAGCGCCCTCGGTGCGATCTGTTTATTTTGCGGCGGACGCTAACCGCGCTCTGGCTGCTGACGGGGCCGTGAGATATGGGGGCCGTTATATTTCACGGTGAAATGTACTCGAAACCAACAAGAAAGGAGTTCCATGCAGTCCATGACCACATCCGTCCGGTTCCTCGTGCTCACTCTGGCCTGCCTGGCGACCTGCGCAGGATGCAGGGGCGGCGACAGGTCCGCTGACGAGAACAAAACCTCCCTGACCCTCGGCGCGTACACCACGCCGCGTGAGGTCTACGGGAAGGCGATCATCCCGGCCTTCACCGAGGCATGGGAGGCGCGCACCGGACATCCGCTGGAGTTCAACGAATCCTACCTCGGCAGCGGCACGCAGGCCCGCGCCATCATCGGCGGCTTCGAGGCGGACGTTGCGGCCCTGTCCCTGGAGCCGGACATCGAGAAGCTCCGGAAGGCAGGCTTGGTCCGCGCTGATTGGAACGACGACCCGCAGCACGGCATGGTGACCCGCTCCATCGTCGTCATCGGCGTCCGAGAGGGGAACCCGAAGGATCTCCACACCTGGAAGGATCTCGCGCGGCCGGGCGTGGATGTGCTAACCCCGAACGTCCGGACGAGCGGCGGGGCCATGTGGAACATCCTCGCCATCTACGGCGCGATCACGCGGGAAGGCGGGTCCCATGAGGATGCGGTGGACCTCCTCGCGAAAATCCTGGGGAACGTCAAGATCATGGACAAGGGTGCGCGGGACTCCATCCTGACCTTCGAGCGGGGCGTGGGAGACGCGATCATCACCTACGAGAACGAGATCCTCGTCGGGCGGGCCTCGGGGAAAACCTACGAGTACGTCATCCCGAAGGGGACGATCCTCATCGAAAACCCGGTCGCTGTGGTCGAGACCTACGCGGAGGCCCACGGGGTCCTCGACGCTGCGCGGGCCTTCGTGGACTACCTCCGCACCCCGGAGGCGCAGCGCGAGTACGCCCGGCACGGACTCCGGCCGGTCCTCGACGAGGTGGCAGAGGAGGTCAGGGACCGGTTCCCCGCGGTGGAGGGCCTCTTCACGATCAAGGACCTCGGCGGCTGGGAGGAGGCGCAGCGTCTCCTCTTCGCCGCAGGCGGCGTCTACGAGCAGGCCCTGGAGAAGAGCCGCTCGCTGAGCCGATGAGCGTACCCAGCCACGCCCTCGCACCCGGCCCCTTCCAGCGGGCGATCCGCTGGTCGGTCCTGGCCTATGCCCTGCTCCTCATCGCGGTGCCCCTCGCCGGGCTGGCGCACTTCAGCCTCTCGGAGGGCTTCGACGCGTTCTGGGGCTGCCTCGAGAACCCGGTAGCGCGGGGGGCGCTCTGGCTCACCGTCTGGACCAGCCTGCTGGTCGGAGTCCTCAACGTCCTCCTCGGCACCGCGACCGCATGGGTCCTGGTCCGGTACCGGATCCCCGGCCGGTCCATGCTCGCCGCCCTGGTGGATCTTCCCTTCGCCGTCCCCACCCTCGTCGCAGGGATCATGCTGGTCCTCCTGTACGGACCCAACTCCCTGGTCGGCAGGAGCGTGCAGGTGTTCAACGTGGAGATCGCGTTCGCACAGCCCGGCATCATCCTGGCGCTGCTCTTCGTGACGCTCCCCTTCGTGATCCGCGCGGTCGAGCCCCTCCTCCTCCAGATCTCGCCGGAGGAGGAGGAGGCCGCGGTAATCCTGGGGGCCGGGCCCTGGCGGGTGTTCCGGACCGTCTTCCTCCCGGTGATCGCGCCCGCGTCGGTCTC
>CAYOTU010000650.1:0-1777 GCA_964406905.1 uncultured Myxococcales bacterium
CGACCAGGTAGATGTCGTCCGGGGAAGAGCCCCAGATCCCGTAGAGGTCCTCGGTGGTCCCGGAGTCCTGCTCGATCCAGCCCGCGCCGCCGTACTTGAGCAACGCACCATCGGACCCACAGACCAGGATGTTCGTGGGACTGAATCCAAAGACCCCGTTCAAGTTCGCGCTGCTGGCACCCGCGTCGGAGACCCACTCGAAGCCGTCGTAGCGGATCAACGCGCCGTACATGCCCACGGCCACGTAAGTGTTGGGCGCTGTCCCCCAGACCCGGTTGAACGCACCGGCCATGGGAGATTCCTCCTCCTGCCAGCCCGAGCTCCCGATGGCGTGGAGGACAAGCCCGGCCTTGCCCACCATCACCGCGTCGTCCGCGCTGATTCCCCCGATACCGCGGAGATCATAGGTCTTGCCGCCAGCCTGCCGGCTCCAGCGGCTGCCGTCGAAGTGGGCAACAGCGCCGCCGGATCCCACAGCAAAGATATCGTCCTGGCCTGCGCCCCATACGGACCACAGGGTGCCGAACTCCTCGTTCTCGGCGGGGTACAGGCAGTCGGATCCCACGGAGACATCGTCAATGTAGACGCCCTCGGACGCGTTCGCGCTGCCGTCAAGGGAGTCGAAGTGGAAGCGAACACGGATGTCCGCGCCGATCCAGTCGGAGAGGTCTACCTTCACCAGCACGAACTGCTTGTTCGTGCTCCCGCCGATAGCGCCCTTGTCCCATACCACGGTCTCATCGGATCCCTCGATGATCCGAACCTCGAAGATATCGGAGCCCGGATTGGATTCGATGTCCAGCAGCACCTGGAAGCTCAAGACCGGATCCGTCGCGCTGGTGGGAACACTGAACTCGCCGCTGGTAGCGTCCGCTCCCACAGCCCCGCCGGCGCCACCCGCGTTGAAGGTCGGGCAGATTTTCATGGGATCCCCGGGGCACGCCACGTCGGGATCGCCGAAGTAGAGCGCAGACGGCGGGCTTACGGAACGGGAAGCCCCGGTCACCGGATCCGCCAGGGATGCTACCTGCCAGGTGACCCCGGTCCCCGGGTAGAGATCGGTCACCGAGAAGGAGCCCAAATCATCGAGGCTATCGAAGCCTGTCGCCAGCACGGCCTGCCCGCAGCAGCCCTCGAGCCCCGTGGCAGCGAACTGGCAGGTGCTGCCAACGCAGGTCCCGGTAAAGCAGGGGTCAGCGGAGAGGCAGTCCTCGTCATCCTCGCAGAAGTTGGGGACGCTCCAGTCCTCGCCCGTGGAGTGGACGATGATCCCGTACATCCCTACGGCCCAGAGGTCCTCCGCTGACGTGCCCCAGACCCCGTTGAGAATGTTGAAGTCCGCCTCTTCCCAGGCCACGGTAAAGGGCTCCTCCGGGGGCCGGGCCAACACGGTACCGCTCTCGCCCACGGCCCAGGCTGAGCCGTCCGAGAAGCCCCATACGCTCTTAAGCACATGGTCTCCGGAGAGGGGGCTGTAGAGCTGCACCCAATGCCCCTCCACCTCGCCCACGTCGCCGATCTCGCCATCGCTACCGTCCATGACTTCGTCGGGCACGACATTGTCCACGGGAGTATCCGAAGGGACGATATCCATTGCGACATCGCTGGTCACGTCCGGGACGTCGTTCGCACCGCCCGTGTCGTCGCCGTCGCTGTTGTTGCCGCCGCAAGCCGCCGTGGCCAGGACCGCTACCAGCGCGACTATGCGCACCCAGTTCCACTTAGGGATCGCCGAGAAATAAACAGATCGCACCGAGGGCGCTGATGCGCTGCTCTC
>CAYOTU010000651.1:0-1775 GCA_964406905.1 uncultured Myxococcales bacterium
CTCCCTCGGCCGGAACGCCTTCGGCTCGACACCTGACCTCGGCCAGGTCCACCTCGCCCTCGCATCCGACTTCCTCACCCTTCGGCCCACGCCATGATGTAGCAAAAAACTCAATCAGAACCGGGAGCTTGACGACCGTCTCGGACGTTGCCAACGAGAAAAAACTTGACTCATCTGTGCAGATCTCAGGAGTTGCATATGTCTAGTCTGGCTTGGTCGTCGGACAAAGGTCGCATGTGTCCCAAGTGCGGGTGGCCCGTGAATGACTGCCGGTGCAGCAGAAACCGAAAGCGCCAGGTCAAGGGCGACGGTCGGGTGCGGGTGTCCCGTGAGACCAAGGGCCGAAAGGGCAAGGGCGTGACCCTCGTCACCGGCCTGTCCCTGGATGAAACAGAACTCAAGGCCCTGGCCAAGCAGCTCAAGCAACGCTGCGGCACCGGCGGCACGGTGAAGGACGGGGTCATCGAGATCCAGGGAGAGCATCGGGACGTCCTGGTCGAGGAGTTGACGAAGCTCGGATACGATGCCAAGAAGGCGGGGGGTTGAAATCAGGCTACGCTGGTTAAGTCAGGCTACGACTGGTTAAGTCAGGCTACGCTGGTTTATACCGTCCGCAGACCGTCCGCACTTCTGCAGTGTTTCTCAGGAGCAACCGCCATGGGACCCGGACGAGGATGCGCTCGTGCTGTCCGCCAACGCGGACGCGATCCACCTGCCGGGGCCGCGGCTGCTGCCCGGCATGGAGGCTCCCCCGGCGGAGACCGGCAAACCCCTATGCACGAAGGTGGGCGGCTTCTCCCTCCACGCAGTGCTGTGGACGAGGACACCGGGGACATCGAGGACGACTGGTCGTACCCGGAGGAGGGGAACGAGACCGCAAGGGCTCCGCCGTGATCGCAGGGGCGTCTCTCGGGATCCGAACCAGAAAACAGCGTATTCATGCGTCCACTATCTCTTCCGGTCAGGGGACGGATGGAGAGGTGCGTTCCGGTCGGGGGGAGTTCAGGTGGCCGACCGGCGTCACCTCCCAGAATCGCCCATTCCTAACGACTTGACACCCCAGATCCCTACCTCCGATACTTGGCCTGGATGCGTAAAACACGGATGATAGTTCCTACCCGCCAGGAATCGGTTGAGGAATCGGGGCCGGTTGCTACTCGCCCTGGAGGGATTGGGTGGCTTGCCTCTTCAGTTCCTCCATCTCGACTTCGGCGTCGGACAACGCTTGATGATGCTCCTCCTCCAGCACCCTCGGTTCCCCGCAGGAAGCAACAACCTGAGATCGTCGGACCGCGACATACTCTCCGGGAAGACCGTGTCGGGGGACGAATGGCTGATGTTGTGCCTGCCTGCGCTGACACTACAGAAAAGAGCAAGCAGTCCAAGACGAACGGAACAGATGGACAAGAATAGGGAGGTTCAGCTCTCGGACGAGACGCACAGGTCTTTCCGCTTCATGCTTGCTCATGCCACTACGAGGTCTTCACGCATCCAAAGCCATCCAAAGCCTCGAAGCCGAGGTCGTTGACACCCATACTCTCTCCTCCGATACTCATCATGGAGGCCTGAAATCGAGATTAAACTTCCTGTCCACGATCGAGTTTTGGCACACGACGGCATCGGCTTACCTCCATGTTGGGTTTCTACACACCCGGAGGATCGCCAAGTGGCGATGCCGATGCCAGTCCCTCGGGCTCGTACGCCTGCGTAACATGCGCGTGCCCGCGCGAGCCGTGAGGTCAGGAATGCCGATAGCCAGCGCTCAGGCCGTGAAA
>CAYOTU010000652.1:0-1769 GCA_964406905.1 uncultured Myxococcales bacterium
TGGTCCAGGAGCCGTCGTCGGGTCTCCGGATCCGCGTCTGCTGCGGCAAGGGCCGCAGCAGAGTACAGGTCAGCGGGCAGATCCAGATCCTCCCCCGCTGCGTCCCAGAGGGTCAACGCACCCGCCAGATCCCCCTCCCCTACCATGCGTCGGGACGCTGCCTCCATGAGAGCGGCACGCTCCGCACCGGACGAGAGAAAAGGCAGAGATGACAGGAGATCCGGCAGCGGCACCCCGGCACCCAGGAGGGCCGCACGGGTCGCAAGTATTCCGGGATCCCGAGGCAGCAGCGCGGCTGCCCGATCCAGAAGCGCGGCCTGATGCTCGGGCGCGTCGCCAAGACGGCGGGCGATCTGTTCGAGGACAAACCCGGCCGCACCGACGCGGCCCCGGGCCACGAGCGCGGTCGCCAGGTCGTAGCCCATGTCGGCCAGGGATCTCGACTCCCCCCGATGCGCGGCCACGCAGACCCGACAGCTTCGGGCCAGGACCTCTCCCTCGCCCAATTCGATCATCCGGTCCGCCTCGGCCAGGGCCTCATCGTGAAGTCCCGGCTCGCAGGCCTGTAGCACGACGAGGCGTTCCTGAAGGAAAGCGTCCCACTCCTCGCCCTCCTTGCGGGCGCGGTACAGCATTGTGAGGGCAGCGGCAGAGTCCCCCTCCCGAATCGCATCGTCCACGTCCTGGTGCAGCCGGGCCGCGTCCAGGCGCTGGAGCAGCTCCCGATCGATCTCGTCCGTGGCTTCGTCCCCCACACCCAAGCGTCGTCGCACAGCGGCCACAGCGTCAGCGGGCGCGTACTCCACAGTGAGCTTTCCGGACCGGGTCCCCAACGCAGCCACGTCCAGCCGTGCCGCAGGCACCCGCCACCCCGCGGTCAGAAAAAGGTGATCCAGGACAGGCGGGAGCAGATGAATCCAGGTTCCGTCCGCCTCCCTGTGAGCCCCGACGATGCTTTCGAGGCCTGCGAGGAGATCCTCGGCCAGGAGATGCCACGGCCGCCGGGTGAAGCCCACCACGAGTGCATCGAGGGGGGCCAGGATGATCGCACCGTCGGGCCCCGGTAGGATCCGCCATCGGGCCATGAGATCGTGGCCCTCGTCAGCGGCCATGACAACCACGGAGTCCTCCCGGAGGTCCACCCGGCGCAGGCGGGACTCCCCAACGACTCTGGCCGCGGCCAGGAGATCCGACCCCGAAATCGTCAGCCGTATCCGGTCCAGCGACGAGAAATGCGCGTGAAACGCTGCGGCGCCCCCACGCAGATCCGCGGGCAGCCGCAGCCGCGGGATCGTCATCTCCATCTCCCCAACCCGAACGGGTCCGAGATCCAAAGGCGCGGACAAAGTCAACCGACCCCGGCCCCGGGTAATCTCGACTGACAGCGGCAGGGATGAAGGTGCGCGGGGCAAGGGACCTCCAAATGATGGAAACCGAGGAGAAACATAGCACAGGAAATCCCGGGTGAACCATGAGTTCGGGCCGTGACACAGAAATCCCTTGACGCTTCTGAACCGACGAGAAGACACTGGAGAGCACTAAATCCAGGTGCTTACGAGGCATTGATGATTATCAAACGTATTCGATTGAAGAACTGGCGAAATTTTCGCGACGTCGATGTCCGCCTGGAACGCCGCGTCTTCATCGTGGGCCCGAACGCGTCGGGAAAATCCAACTTCCTGGATGTGTTCCGGTTCCTCAGGGACATCGCCCGGGACGGTGGAGGTCTCCAGAAGGCAATCAAAGACAGAAGAGGGCTCTCCAAGATG
>CAYOTU010000653.1:0-1767 GCA_964406905.1 uncultured Myxococcales bacterium
GGTGACCGCTATCTCGTGGAGTCCGTCGCTGTCCAGGTTGATGATGTTCACCATGAAGGCCCCGCCGAGCGCGTTCGTCGTGGCAACCTTTTCGCCGTCTATGGTGACGACGATCTCGTCATCGGGCCCGAGACCCGTAGCGATGCCCTCCAGGAGGAGCTGGATGCCGTTGTCAGGGTCACCGTCCAGGTCGTCGCCGAGGTTGACCGTCTCCTGGCTCGGTGCGGTGATGACAAGGGTCGGAGGGACCGTGTCCAGGGTGTAGTCAAGGGCAAGGGACTCTGTGCGGGTCCCGTCCTTTGAGTCACCAACGAATGCCGTCACGGTTACGGCCTGGCAGTCGAGGCCCTCCGTGGTGTCGGAGAGGGTCACCAAGATCTCGGCCACACCGTCCTCCAGAGCCACAGGCGCGGTGGTCAACGCGTCGATCTCCAGCCAGGCTTGGTCGCAGTCCGTTTCGCCGTTGGTTACCGAGAAGGTGGCCTGGAAGCCGTCCATGTTTTCGTCTTCGTCCAGCACCAGGCAGTCCTGGTTGGCCGGGGCCAAGGTGATGCCGCAGCTCCCCGTATCCACGCAGACGGTCTTGGTTGCACTGATCAGATCCTCTGCCGAGACCACGATCTCGAGGCAGTCAGGCGCAACCGCGTGGGTGAGGTGAACCATGGCGAAGTCCATCGAATCTCCTGACAGGGCCTGGTCTGCTACTGTGTTGCCGTCGATGGTCAACGAGATAGTGGTGCCGGCAGGGACGTTTACGGTGTTGATCTGGACGTCCACCTCCAACTCCGGGGTCTCCGGGTAGAGGTCATCGGAGGTCGTGTCGTTTTTAACCAGGTCCACCTGCACAGCGTCCCCTCCGACGCAGCCGGCGACGGGGGTCATGAGGCAGAAATCGAGTTCGGCCGGTGGCGGTGGGACGTCCGCGTCGGGATCAGTTTGATCCGGGACATCGGGGAGCTCCTGCGTTACGTCCGTTACGTCGGGCTCGATTACGTCAGCGTCTCCACCAAGATCAGGGATTACGTCCGCTACATCCGCCGTGGGGAGGGGCGGGGAGCTGTCGGGGCAACCGGTGGCCAGGAATAGCACGGCCGCCAGGACGCCCAGAATTTCGACTCGATTCATGGTGAACCTCCAAAATTGAACGGATCAGCATGGGAATTGCTCAAATTCTCAAGCAGAAGCAAAGCCCAGCCAATACGTCTATTTTAAGTGCTCCTTAAGCAATAGCCAGCAGAACAACTCGTTCCATCAAAATATGGACGAATTCGTCAGCGTCCAGTGTCGCCTGCTCCGGCGACACTGCGTACTCGTCCCCGAGGCGTGCTGCGAGATTTTTCACTGAGGCCGCGCCGGCCTCCACGGCCTCCCAGAGGAACACGGCCGTCTCGTTCCCCAGGATTACCAGATCTCCGTCCGGGGCCAGGATGAAGACCTCTTCTCCGACTCGTCGGGCGCCGACGTTCTCGGAAACTCGGAAGCGTAGAGCGGGTGCGGGCATTCTGTCTCCTATATCCGGGTGGATTACTGGAAGGTCACGGTCATGTCGTGGATGAAGGCAATCGAGATCGAGAGGGGCTGTCCCGGGTCGAGATGGATCGCGTACCAGTCCTCGTCTCCGCCGAGGCAGACGGGGGTGGTGTCCTTGTCCTTGTCGTCGCCCTCGGTGCCGCAGGACGAAGCCAGGGCAAAAAATTCGCCTAAGTGTCCGTCGCAAAATAAACAGATCGCACCGAGGGCGCTGATGCGCCGCTCTCGCAAGGCGCG
>CAYOTU010000654.1:0-1745 GCA_964406905.1 uncultured Myxococcales bacterium
ACATCGACGCCCGACCTGGTTCGCCGGAAGACGGTCCTTTGATACCTGGCCGCGTAGCACGGCGCATCCTTGAAGCGTTCGACGTCGGCCGTGGGCGCGGCGTGCTGCACCTCGGGGCCAGGGAGGTGGACACAGAGCTCCACCCAACGCTCTCCTACTGGCGAGATATCGGAACTACGTTCATCGCCAGGGTCTGTGGAGCGCTCGACCCGACTGATCCGACATCGCTCGTCGTTCCGGACCCTGATCCGGATGAACTTGAGACATTCGCACGCTCAGCTCCTCCCATGCGGGGCGCTGAGTTGATCACACCTGCGCTGCTGGGTGAACTGTGGGCCGACATCCGCGACAGCCTGGCCACCGAAGTCGCTGGCTCCCAGGAAGGAGTCCAGGGCTATTTGAGAGAGCAGAGTCCGGTCTGGAACGTGGTCGGCCGTGTCTGCCTTCATCTCGCGGAGAACAAACGCGATCCTGAGTTTCCCTTCGCGTTTGTCGCCACCTATGTGCACAAGGTCTCCAAACAGGCCAGACCTCAACACCTGCCGCTCGGGCAGGCGCTCAAGAGCTACGCAGGAACGAGGAACCGCCAGAAGCTGCTTGCGCTGCTCTCTCCGCTGTCTCGAGCGGCCGAGCTGAGCGAGTTTGTCCGCGACCTGATCGACTCCGGCGACATCTACCACCCGATGTCATGGACACCCACCGAGGCACACCGATTTCTCTCCGAGATAGCGCTCTACGAGCAGGCCGGATTGGTCGTGCGCATGCCCGACTGGTGGAGCAGGAAGAGCCGTCCCCGCCCCAAGGTCTCCGTGTCGGTCGGCGGCAAGGCGCCCTCAAAACTGGGTATGGACGCGCTCCTGAACTTTGACGTGAGGCTCACCCTGGACGGCAGGAACCTGTCTCCGAAAGAGATCGACGCGTTGCTCGCGACCAGCGAAGGCCTTGTGCTGATCAAGGGCAAGTGGGTCGAGGTGGACAGCGACAAGCTCTCAGAGGTCCTCGATCAGTGGCGAGAGGTTCAAAGACAAGCCCAGGCGGAGGGTGTCGGTTTTGGGGAGGCCATGCGCATGCTGGCCGGCGCCCAGCTCGGCGACGACAACACGGAAGGCGCTGAGGAGGCTCCGCCGGAGTGGACAGAGGTTATCGCTGGCAAATGGCTCTCGTCGAAGCTCGATGCGCTGCGCTCGCCTGAGCTGCGAGCCGAGATTGAGTCGGGCGCAGGCCTCAAGGCCGAACTCCGACCCTACCAGAAGCTCGGCGTGCAATGGCTCATGACCCTACGGGGCCTGGGGTTGGGCGGCTGCCTGGCCGACGACATGGGCCTGGGAAAAACAATCCAGGTGCTCGGCGTGCTCTCCATGAGCCTGCGCAACAAAGAAGAGGGCACCGACCTGCTGGTGGTCCCAGCCTCTCTCGTGGACAACTGGCGCCTGGAGATCGAGCGCTTCTCGCCAAAGCTGAACGTGCTCATCGCCCACCCGTCGCGCATCCCGTCGCCCGAGCTGAAGAAGCTGCCGAAGGAGACCGTGGATGCTCACCATGCAGTGATCACCACCTACGGGACCGCGATGCGGACCGAGTGGATGAAGGGCTATTCGTGGCGCAATGTGATCCTCGACGAGGCACAAGCCATCAAGAACCCCGGCGCCAAGCAGACCAAGGCGATCAAGAAGCTGAACTCAAAATGGCGCCTGGCGCTGACCGGCACGCCGGTGGAGAACAGCCTCGGCGACCTATGGTCGATC
>CAYOTU010000655.1:0-1743 GCA_964406905.1 uncultured Myxococcales bacterium
TGGACCTTCGGCACCCCACAGGAGACCTGGGGATCCACAAGAGGGGCAGGGGCAGCAGAAAACGCGCGAACCCACCGGCCCCGCATGTTTCTCGAGTGCCGCTACTGCGGCGTAAAGATAGAGCAGAAACGCGCCCACGGCCGCGGCCGGGTTCCGTGCCCCATGTGTGGCCGCGCCATGCGTCAGTCCCGCCAGGACTGACGTGCGGCGCCCCCACCCCACTGCGCTCCTGTCCCTGGCTCTCCTCGTAGCGCTCCTGTCTCCCTTGGTCAGGGCAGACGACCTCAACCCAGCGCTAGCAGCAAAAAACCAGGCCCTCGCCATGCGGGTCCGGGGGACCCTGCTAGGTGCGGAGGCCATCGGCCGGGTCTGTGGGCAGCTCGCCAGGACTTTGTTCTCCCCCAGCGAGGCCGGGACGGACATCACAACAGCTCGCCTTACCGTAAAACGCATCAACGAAGACCCCTACTGGAACGGCGTGCCGCCCGCGGACGGGGTGCCCCCGTGGACACCGCCAATCCTCGTAGGCACCGGCGACCGCTGGGAGCACATGGAAGGCGACCGTCACGTGGTCTGGTGGAAGGACGCTTTGGCCTCCGGCGTCTCTATGAACGCGTACGGCATGTGGGTAACCAGGGACTATGAGACCAACTGGTTCGGGCGCGCCGAGTTGAAGGCTCTCCACGAGGCCGGGCTCACGCCGGTCCTGATCTTCTACTATTTCGGAGACGATATCAGCCAGGAGACCGTCACGGTCCGGTACGAACAGTACCGCGTCTGGCTCCAGCGAGCCTTGGAGAACCTGGCTTCGGACGTACCGGTCCTGGTGGTCCTCGAGCCCGAGTTCAACAACGTCCCGCCTGACGGCGGCGACCACGTCAAGGAATGGGCCCCCTTCGCTGAGCTGATGATCCGCAGCGCGGCGGAGGTGCGTCACTTCCTGCCCAAGGCCCGCGTCGGAATCTGCCCCGGGGACTACCGCGCGTACGACCTCTGGGACGTGCTGGGGCCCGTGTCCAAGCATATGGACTTCCTGGCCTTCGAGGAGCTCTGGGGCTCGACCCGTCCCAACTGGATGAACGAGGATGAGCAGGACGTCACCACCTTCGCGCTCCTCTTCACGACCTACCTCCGGATCGTCTACGAACGTCCGGTCCTCCTGGCCTACTTGGGCGTGTCAAGCTATGACGAGGGGACCAAGCACGACTGGGAACGGGTCCAGGCGCGGGTCTGGCGGGACCTGGCCGATGACATGGACCGATTCCGGGCCAACGGCCTCTTCGGGGTCCTGGCCTTCGCGTGGTACGATGACCCAATGCACACCGGTTACTTCGGCCCAGCGGAGACCAACTGGGGTCTGGTGGAGCGCACCGGGCGCCGGAAACCCGCGTTCAACGAGTTCTCCCGCCTGGCCCGCCGCCTGCTTGACTGAGGAGAAAAAGAACGACGATGAGGCCAGATTGCTACGTCACGGTCTCACTCGCTTTCCTTGGGCTGGCATTTTCTTCCCTCCCCGCCCTGGCGGACAATCCCTTCGCCGACCTCCCGTCGCCGACGCTGCCCTCGGTCGCGCGGAGCCGGGTCGATTCGATCCGCGTCTCCGTACGGCCCCCGCCGGAGGCGCAGGAGGTGGCTCCACGCTTCCCAACCCTCCTGAAGGATCCGCCGCCAACCCCGACGGTCGAGACGCAGCACCTCCTGAGGGTGCATACAGCGGATCACGAGGGCAACAACGCTTCGGTG
>CAYOTU010000656.1:0-1741 GCA_964406905.1 uncultured Myxococcales bacterium
CATGACGTAGTTGAGGCCGCGGGCTGCGAAGGCCTGCTGCTCGACGCGGACCCCCATGTCCAGCATTTGCCTCAGGGCCTTGATCCACTCTTTGTGTTGCTGGATGAAGGGGTCGTTCTTGATAGCGTCGAGCGCGCGCTTCCGGTCCCTGTCGCCCAGGGGGTGGGTGGGGAGGTCGTAGTCGATGATGTCCTGCGGCGTAACCCCGATAAGGCGCGCCCTGGGCACGCAGAAGTACTCGTTGACAGCGGCCGCGTTTCCGGAGCCCACCTTCATGGTGCGGTATATGTTCCCGTAGCCGTAGGGGTCACCGTCGGTGAAGATATAGACCGGCAGGTCGCACATGTCCGATAGGATCCGCACGAAGCGCCGGTTCGCACGGGTGGGGACGCCGCCCATGGCCACGACGATGCATTGCGCGTCGCGCCAGTACGCGTGGCCATTCAAGCGCTCAAAGAGCGCAGCGGTCTCTACAGCGAGGACGAACTTGGCGTTTGTGCGGAACTCCAGGCCCTCCACCCGCGACGGAATCGAGTAGCTGCCTCGTCCGAACGCTGTGCAGTCGATCTCAATGCGTTCTCCCGTAGACGGGTCGGTGTCTATGACGATCAGCTCCCCTGCTACCGAGCCGTTCTGCTCTGCTGGGATGAAGCCGAGCTGCTCCCGGTTCACCGAGGCCATGGCCTCAATGTCGTCCATTATAGCGTCGGACTCAGATTGCTCCTTGAATCCCGCTGGTCCCCAGCCCGCCTGCCCCGAATCCCCGGCGACGCCGCGTTTCGACGAGCCCTTGGAGGTGTAGTAGACCTCACGTTTCGAGGCAAAGTCGTCGATTTCGATCAGGTGCTTGGCAAAGGCCATGAGGCGCACGGTCTGGGCGAAAGTTTTTACCGTCTGGTATGAGAGGGTCCGCTTGGATTTGCGTTTGCCGATGACGAAGTAGCCCTTCCGGGGTGCGAAGGTGACGTTGGACAGGCTCCTGATGGGGACAGAGATTGTCGGTCGGCGACCGCGGGCGATCTGACTGTGGAGGGAACCAGCGAGACCCTGGAGTTTACGCAGCGCTGTGGCGCGGCGCATGTCAGGGCCGGTTTGCGGGGGATCAGAGGGTTCCACGGTCGCCTCCTGCGCCCTCCGGGCTTGGTCCCGGCTGGGATCGGAGGGTTCCACGGTCGCAGGCTCCCGGCTGGGATCGGGATCAGATGGCGGGAACAGGGATGGGGGGGTAGGCTTTTTCTTTGCCATGGGCTCAGTCCTTCGCGCGTTCGAGCATGGCGGTCAGGGTCTCAACGATCTTCTTTTCCTCGACTTCGTCGAAGCCGAGGAGATCCCGCAGGCCGATACCGATATGGGGAATGTACATCTCGATGAAATCGCGCTTGCGCTCCATCTCCTTCTCCCGGCGCTTGCGGGAGAGGTGGATCCGGAGTTTACGGCCGACTTCCTGGATCGCGCGGATGATCTGCTCCTCGATCTCCGGGTAGTTGGCGATGGACTCCTTGGACTCCGACGTAAAGGGCACCCAGACCGAGGCCATGTGAACCACGATGGTGAGGGGGCCAACCGGCAGGCCGCCACGGGGCTGTTGTACGTTGTAGGTCCGCCAGTTCACCTTGACCGCTGAGTTGAAGCACGCACCCGCGCCCTGCTGGTAGAGCAGGGGGACCCGGTTCGCGTAGCGCAGGAGGCGCGCCGGCTGGTCACCTGCCTGTCCCTCGCCACCGTAGGCCAGTGCGGCCTC
>CAYOTU010000657.1:0-1738 GCA_964406905.1 uncultured Myxococcales bacterium
TCTGGAAGAAGCTTTCGCCGCCCATGACCTTTCGTTTCAGACCCTTGAGCAAGCCGCCGCGGGACTGGGCTTTCATGTCCAGGTGGGTGTCCATCCCGACCATGGCGCCGCTCTCAGCGATGAGCTTCTCGCCGGGTTCGAGGGTCACGTCGAGCATCGCGTATTCAGGCCTGATGTCGATTTTATGCTGCATGGCAGTCCTCCTTACGACTTCACGGGCGGGAGCTTGGCCCCGACCTTGGTGCCGAACTCCATCGGGTTCCGGGTTTGGATCCATAGCCTCCCGGAGCCGGAGAATTCGCACACGAACCCCTCGCCGCTGAAAAAGGTCGAGAACCAGCCTCCGACCCGCTTGATCTTGAAGTTGAGCGTTGGCTCGAAGGCCACGATGTGCCCCGTATCGATGATGAAGGGCTTTGTCAGGTCCATCTCGTGGACCGCGCCGAACGCGGACAGGAGGAGCGGACCGGTGCCGATAGCCTTTAACATGAAGAAGCCCTTGCCGCCGAACCAGTTCTTGAAGCCGCCCACTTTGGTCTGGATGTCGATGTCCGGGTGGCTGGCCAGGTAGCAGGTCGACTGAATGAGCAGCTCGCCGCTCAGGTCGTGCTTCTTGATGTCGCCCACGTTCGCGGGAGCGAGGTTGACCTCGCCGGGGCCTTGCTCCGCGTGGAAGACGTTCATGAAGAAGGACTCGCCGGTGAGCATCTTCCGGGCGAGGCCCTTCAAGAGGCCGCCCTTCTTGCCCATCTTGCTGCTCGTTTCCATCCGCAGGTTGGCGGTCTGGGAGACCATGGCGCCGCTCTCCGCACGAATGGATTCACCCTGCGCGAGCTTGCACACCGCCAGTGAGTAGGCCGGACCGTGATCAATCTGGAGTTCCATATCTCACCTCCTCTCGGGCCGCGTCATGGGAGCGCCGGGGTTATCCAGGAGACCAGGGTATCGAGGTTGCGGCTCTGGATGAGCAGCTTCCCGGTTCCCTGGAACTCGAAGACGAAGCCCTCGCCGGACTTGAACGCGGTCCACGCGCCGCCGCCCGCCATGCGGAGCTTATAGTTCAGGGAGTCATCGAACGCGACCATGTGGCCGGTGTCGACGATGAAGCTCCCCGCGCAGTCGATCTCCTTGATGCCGCCGTACGCGTTTACCCAGACGGTGCCCTGGCCCTCGGCCTTGAGGAGGAACGCTCCCTCCCTGCCCAGGATCGACTTGAGCCCGCCCCATTTGACTTTGAGGACCACGCCGGGGGTCGAACACACGAAGCTGCCGGGCTGGATAATGATGCCCTTTCCCGGGGTGACCTCTTGGGCCACGAGATCTCCCACCAATGCGGGAGATACGTAGAGGGTCCCCGCGCCGCCCGCGGGAGAGTAGGTGTTGAAGAACATCGTCTCGCCGCCGAGGAACTTCCGGATCAGCGCGATGAAGAAGTTGATGAGCTTCCCGAAGAAGCCCTGCTTTGTCCCTCCGATGGAGGTCTTGAGCCCCATGTTGGTGCTCATCCCTACCATGGACCCCGCCTCCACCACGATCTCCTCGCCCGCCTCAAGGTCGAAGCGGGCCATGGCGAAGGAGGGCGCGTACTGGATTTTATGCTTCATGAAGCCTCCTGATCTTGGTTCCAGTCTGTCGATGCAATCGCCTCATGCGACGGTACGCGGGGCGCCGGGGTCGGTCAAGCTGAAAAACTTCAGCGGTGCCGGGTCACTCCGAGGCGGGGGCAGAGGTCGGTCAG
>CAYOTU010000658.1:0-1735 GCA_964406905.1 uncultured Myxococcales bacterium
GGGCTCGCCGAAGCCGGCCCTATGCGTCGCTTTTCAGTGTGACTACTCGGGCATTTGTTGTCCGGAGTGCGCTGAAAAAGAATGCGGTGACGACGGCTGCGGCGGCTCTTGCGGGGAGTGCCGCGCCTTTCAGGATTGCATCGCCGGGATCTGCGTGAGCTGTGTCCCGAACTGCGAGGACCTGGAGTGCGGGGATGATGGTTGTGGCGGGAGCTGCGGCGAGTGTGAGGGTGGTCTGGATTGCCAGGACGGCGTCTGCGTCGTCCCCGAGACCGGGGCTGACGTCATCGACGTGGATGGCTTGGACACGTTGGAACGTTCCGAGGACGCTCAGGACGCGGAGGGCGCTGAGGACGGCGATTTCGTAGCGCCCGGCGTGGATTCGGGTGCCGGCGATGTAAGCCCCGGGGGTCAGTGTCCCAGCGGACAGCGTTTCCTCTACGGCAAGTGTGTCACAACAGATGAAGGAATCCCCGAGAGTCAGGCCTCCTCGTCATCCTCCGGTTGCGGTCGCGTAACCGCTCCCGTCAGCGAGAAATCGTTGGGAGGGTGGTTCAGCCTCTTCGCCATGGCCCTGCTGGGGTTGTGGTTGCGCCTGAGCAGATGGCCGTTGGATCTACGCGGTAGGACATCTTCAGTTCCTCCTACGCTGGCTGGGTTGGACTGAAAACCTCTACAGCGCGGATGGCTCCGGACATGCCGGAATTGGACCCTGGGACCAACAGTGATAGAGTCTCCAAGGAATGTGTGCCCCAACGGAGGGTCTTATGCAGATCGTGTGCCCCCACTGCCAGGCGAAGATCGACTGGGACGCGACCAAGGCTGAAGGTGACGTAGACCGCGTCCACTGCGACGGGTGCTCCAACAGCTTCCTCGTGCGCATCAATCGCGGCGCTGACTCGGTTAAGCTGGACGGCGCGGGCCGGGAGACCTTCCAGTGGTACGTCCGCAAGACGGACGGCACACTCCTGAGCTTTCCCACGGACACCCGCTTCAAGGAAGGCATCGTCAAGGGCCTGGTAGACCTCGAGGACGAGGTCTCAGGCGACGGCAATTCCTGGACTCGAATTGATACTGTGCCGCTTATCGCCGGCTTCATGACCCGTTGGGAGGACCTGCGCAAGGAGATCCCGGCCGAATCGCCGAAGCCCGTCTCTCGGGCCACCTCCATGGAGCCTGTCTTTGCAGGCCCGGAAGGTGCCGGACAGGAGCCCTCGGACCATGAGATCACCAGGGACCGAACCTCACAGGGCATCCAGGACAAAGAGACTTCTCGCGCAGCAGAGGCCCAGGTCAACGCCGAACCTCGGGGGGAGGAGACCATGGTCTTCCTTCCAAAAAATGAAGCGCCGGACCCCGCGCTGGTGGAGTCAGCGAAGAGGATAGCTCGACACCTGGCCGGGCAGGACACGGGCAGTCACCGGGAGATGGCCGAGATAGCGACGAAAGACATCACCACTGCTCCCGGTGCGCAGGAGCAGTCTTCCCCAGCTACGCCGACTCCAGCACCCGTGCCGGCCCCTCCGGAAGAACCCAAAGCCGAGGGTGGCGACTGGGAAGGCGACGGTGATTGGGCGCCGCGCATGGAGCCATATCTCCCCGACGAGGCTACTGGATACGGTATCTATATGCGCAGGAAGAAGCGCAACTACCGGATCGTAGGGGGCTTCGTCGCACTGGTGGCCCTTGCAGGAGTTGTCTTGCTGGGGAAGGGGATCTTCCTCCCGGAGAAAGA
>CAYOTU010000659.1:0-1730 GCA_964406905.1 uncultured Myxococcales bacterium
GACTCAAGCCGCTCACTCTCCCTGGTACCCGGCGTGGATCAGTTCGAAGTCATTGAGCGCGGCGATTCCAACGCGGTCCGAGTGCCGCGGGCCGTCTACGAGGGCATCGCAGCGGTGCGGGGCTCAGGCATGTTCAACATGCTGGATCTGCCCGCGGTCGCGGGCCTCGCCCGGCAGATGGGCTTCGACGAAGCAGCAGACTGGCTGGGCGACCGCGGTAACCGCAAGGCCTACGCGCAGGGCATCTTCCGAGGCTTCGCCCCTGAGGGAGACTGAGTCATGGCCGCGTATCTCGATGTGACCTACCAGGGGCAGCCATCCCGCCTCGGGCTGACGGCTGTCGACAGGAAGCGCCTGCATGGGTTCACGAAGAGGCTGGCGTTGGACGCGGACGGCAACGAATGCGCCACAGCGCATCTCACCCGAGATGGGCGCTTCCTCTTGATGCGCGGTTCAACCGCGGACCTGTACACTAATGAAGGAGGAGACTCCGCTGCGCGTACCGACCTGATACCCATCGGTGCCGACGGATGCGCCCTGAAAACACTGGCCCCGACTGCGGGACGACCCCAGGAGGTGGAGGGGCCCATCACACCGGGTGAAGTCCTGGACCACAACGCGGTGAAGGCACACGCACTGACCCCGGAGGCCCTCTCTCCAGGGCTCCAGTCCGCGCTGGCCCGCGGAGCGATCTTCAAGGTTCCCTACCGGCCGCGCAAGACCACTCAGCAGACCTCCGCGTTCATCCTCGCCAACGACGCGGGGATCTTCCTAGTGCAGGCCCAGCCCTGCGGATTCGAGTTTGTGGGACCGGGGCAAGTGCCGGTTGGAACGGATGGCTGGGCCGACGACGACGACGAGTTCGACTTCGACCAACACGAGAGGTGGAGTCAATGAGCCAACGCAGGATCTGGCTGGCGGGCCATCGCGGCAGAGACGCGGTGGTCACGCTGGTCCCTCGCAGAAGAAACGAAGAGGCGCAGTACGCGGACGCCAACGGCTCCCGCGTCCGCTTCTCCCGGGTGGTGAAAAGTACAGAAGCCACCGCGTGGGAACGCCTACGGTCCGAGCACGGCGACCCGGAGCTGATCGCCCAGGCCTTGCTCTCCGGCGATCCCGAGGTGGACATCGAGACCGTCGGCAGGGAGGCCGGACCTTGCGACCGGGTGTTCATCGACGGACAGGGGAAGCCGCTCTACTCGGCCAGCCCCGTGGAAGTACTCTTCGACAGCAACGGCCGCGAAACCAGCCGACGCGACCCCGTGGATGTGCCAGCTAATCTGGTGCCCGACGCACCTCCGGTCTGGTCCGGCCGGCTGCTGTCCCTGGACGAGGCCGTGCGTCGCTACGCGTTCACCCGGGCCTTCCAGGTGCGGCACACCAACGCGCTGGAATACGACTTCCTGCACGGCTTGGCCGCGTACCTGGAACAACAGGAGAGCCTGGCGCTCGTCGGCTCCGGGCCCCGGGGGATCGGACCACTCATCACTGAGAGGAATGCGACACCAGCGAAGGGCTTCCTGGAAGGGCGGATCCAAGGAGACAGGTACTTGCTCGTCCTGCATCTGGCCGCGTTCGAGCTGCGGCCACCGGAGGACCTGGAATGACAGACCAATCCATCGTTGAGGAATCGCGTTGGCACCCCTTCGGGCGCGGACGCATGGCGCCTGCCGGGTCGATTGCCGACGCCTCCCTCGGCGCCCGGATCTCGGCCTATAAGCGCAACGTCG
>CAYOTU010000660.1:0-1729 GCA_964406905.1 uncultured Myxococcales bacterium
GGGCCGGGCTGACCCTTGCCGGGGATCCGCAGCTTCTGGCCGGAGGCCACGCCCTTGGGGATCGTCACGTCCAGGGTGAAAACACCCTGGGGCCCCTGGAGTGAGAGGCGGCGCTTGCCCCCCGCCAGGATCTCCTCCAGGGTGATAGTCATCCGGGTCTCCAGGTCCCCACCCTTCATCGGTCGCTGCCCGAAGGGCCCGCCGCCAGGGTTGGCCCTCCGCTGTCCGCGGCGACCGCGGCCGCTGCCCCCTCCGAACATCCGGGAGAAGAGGTCCCCGCCAAGGCCGCCGAAGATGTCCCCGATGTCTCCGAAGTCGAAGTCCCGGAAGATGTCCTCCTGGCTGTAGCGTTGCCGGAACCCGGACGCGCCGAATTGATCGTACTCCCTTCGCTTCTGCGGGTCGGAGAGCACAGCGTAGGCTTCGTTGATCTCCTTGAAGCGTTCCTCTGCTGCCTTGTCGTCGGGGTTGAGGTCCGGATGGTGCTTGCGCGCCTGGGCCTTGAATGCCTTCTTCAGCTCTTCCTGGGAAGCGCCCTTCGCCACATCCAGGAGTTGGTAGTAGTCTTTCATGCCGATAAGATAGTCAGATTGGAACTCAGGGCAACCGTCAGATTATGTTGAAGTAGGTCAATGCCAGCCAGGCAGCGCCTGCGCCCAGCGCAAGGCCCACGATCAGGAGGATGGCCTGCCTCCCGTAGGACGGACCCTGTCGATCCGTGGTGCGGAAGGTGAACTGGGTGGTGGGCACCGACGAGGCGTTTTCCTCAATGAAGGCCTCATCGGTTTCGTCGTTGTCATGCGACTCCGACGCTGTCTTCATCGCGGTGGCGGACATCGGCGGGATATCCGGGGCCTCGAGCTCCGCTGTGGTCTTCCCGGCCTGGATGAAGGCCTTCCCTGCGTCCCCGGTGTTTTCGAACCGCTTGACGAAGACCACGTAGTCCACCCACTTCTTTCCGTCGGGGGACACATGCATCTCGCGGTATATATTGATTTTCTTCTTCCAGCCCAGGAGCGCATCGGGATCCGTGAACCGGAAGGTAAGGCCGGAGCTGGTGCGCAGCCGCCACTCCACAGGTTCCTCGGGGGCATCGGTTTCGCCGGTGTCCAAGAGGAAATTCGGGGCATCCACGGGCTCAAAAGGGGTCTTCTCGTCCGCGGCTGGGTCGTCGAAGTCGATGTCTGTGCTGTTCCCCTGTTCGGAGGGCTCCGGTGGAATGGGCGGTGGCAGGTCCGGTGCGACGCCGTCAGGGGGCGTCAGGTCGTCCGGGAAATCTCCGTCGTCGTCGGAGCCCTCCGAGAACGTGCTCCAATCGATTACCTCGGAGAGGTCCGACGCTGCGTCCGCATCCATAGAGGATTGACCTATATCGACCCCGTCCACCGTGTCATCCGTCGTGCTGCTGTGTTCAGACGCATCTACCTGGAGGATATAGCCGCAGTTGGGGCAGGTGACTCTCCCTTGCTGGCGCACGACATCGTCGTGCGCCATGGAGAACTCCTTCCAGCAGCTTATGCAGATAAACTCGTCCAAACACCACTCCGGCGAAAAGACAAACCACTTCGAATTAACTAGCACCTCGGGCCATGTTTATCAACACACTTCCTGCTGGCACGGTTTGGTGTCAGCTTGGAATCAGAACGAGACGGGCAGGGTGGGGACGAGGAAGAGCCCTGAATCTTGGTCTGATGGGTCCTGGGAGTCGGTGACCTTGCCCATGACGAAG
>CAYOTU010000661.1:0-1729 GCA_964406905.1 uncultured Myxococcales bacterium
CTGACGCTGTCTTCAGCTCGTGACCGTGACCGTGACCAACGGCTCCGAGCTGAAGACAGCGTCAGAGGCCATGGACTACACGACCGGGCCCTTGCCTGAGGACGTGTTCCCTCCGTTGGAGACGTTGGTGAGCCAGCCGGACAAGATGCAGCCCGGGGTAACGGTGTACAGCACCATGGTCCTCTGGTTCCCCCTCACCTTTGTCAAGGGCCTCATCGTCGCAGTGGACGAGGCCGGTGAGGTGATCTGGTACCACCGGGATCCCGACAACCCGATCGAGTCCTTCCATCGCATGGCAGATGGCTCGCTTCTCTACCTGGCGGGCTTCGCGGGCGCTATCGAGGCGGACATAATGGGGAACGTGCTCAACCAGTGGGATCCGGCAGCGAACTGGGACATCCTGGGCTTTCACCATGACGTGATTGAGCTGCCCGATGGGAACATCGCCGCGATCGGCGTCGAGATGAAGGATATCGAGTACGAGGAGGACGGCGCGGCGGTGACGTACCACGTAGCGGGAGACACGATCAACGAGTTCACCCGTGACGGAGAGCTGGTCCACTCCTGGTCAACCTTTGATCTGGTGGATCCCCAGTTTACGAAGGAGGACTTCCACGACCCCTTCTGGGACCAGTTCGTCGATGCGGAGGGCGGGACCAAGGACTGGCTACACGCGAACAGCCTCGTCTACGATGCGTCCGACGATTCCTTCATCCTGTCCCTGCGACACGTCGACTGGCTGCTCAAGGTGGACCGGCAGACGGGCGAGCGGATCTGGGTCATGGGCGAGGGGGGCGACTTCGAGAAGACCGCAGGAGAATGGTTCTACCACACCCACTCGATCCAGCTCATCGAGCCGGGGCGGATAATGCTCTTCGACAATGGGAACTGGCGGCCGGGCTATGAGTGGCCAGACCTCTGGAGCCGTGCGCTCGAATTCACCTACGACGAGGGGGCCATGACCTGGACCCAGGTCTGGGAGTGGACCGACGACGAGCCCTTCTACTCTCAGCAGGTTTCTGATGCGGATCGCCTCCCGAACGGCAACGTCCTTGTTGCAGACGGGACGCGGCTCAAGGACAAGGCCGGCGCGCTCATGGATCCGGCCAACTCCAAGTGGTGCCGCCTCGTGGAGGTCACCGACGCGGGCGAGGTCGTCTTCGAGATGGAGCAGAAAGACCTGTCGGGTTCAGTGCTCGGGTACACGATCTACCGCGCACAGCGGTGGGACTCGTTGTATCCGGCGTCCATGGCGGTCGAGACGGCAGAGTAGTCCAGGAGCTTACCCATGCGATATTTATGGCTGGTGATGGTGTTCTTCTTTGTGATGGCCTGTGACAATGGCGGCGGCAGTACTGGTGGTGGCGATGACACCACCGGCCCTGGAGAGGATGTCACCGAGGATGCGTCCACGGACGCGACGCCGCCGGAGTTCCGGAGCGTGCTGGTGGATATCCAGGCGTCGCCTTCGATCCCCCTGGACCTGAACAACAAGGACGTCGAGCGGGTCCTTCCCATGGCCTTTCCGGCCGTGTTCACCGTGTTCGCCACGGACGACACCTCTGCCGCGGACGCGCTCATCGTGACGATCTTCGAGGGTGACGGCACCACCCCGGTGGAGGGGCAGGCAGCGGCCTTTGCCAACGGGCTCTGGACGGTTGAGGTCCCCGTGGTCGGCCCGGGGCAGACCTTTCGGGTTAGGGTGGAGGATGAGGCGGGGAACGGGCTG
>CAYOTU010000662.1:0-1726 GCA_964406905.1 uncultured Myxococcales bacterium
GCTGACCCCCCAGGCAAACACGAGGAGGCAATCCACAATGCCGAACTCCATTCACCAACTCCTGATCGCCGCGATCACTCTCGCTACGTTCGGCTGCGTCGAGGTCGAGGCCCCGACGACGCCGGAGTTCACGTTCCCGGACGTGGCCACGGGCTCAGGCAACGAGTCCTGCCAGTGCTCCGCTGAGGATCTGGTCACGCGAACGTTGCGGATCAGCCGCTTCGAGATCGATGAACCCGAGGCCCTGTTCTCGGTCCTGAACCCGATGTGGACCGGCGAGATCCGCAAGAACATCATGAACGTCCTCTTCCGCATTGACGCTGCCGAAGAGGGGACGCTCGTCGCTTTCAAATCCATCACCATGACCGCGGGGCCCGCGTGGCGGGATCCGCCGACCCCCGCTGACCTGTCGCCCACGGACCTGGCAGCCGCGCCGGAGAGCATGGTGGACAGCTACTGCATGCTGGACGGGCTGAGTGTTGAGCTGGAGCTGAAGAACTACCGCGGCTACCAATGCCAGTTCAAGAACACCGTGTCCGCTTCCCTGTTCTTCCACGTGGGGGGCCGGGACGACCCCCTCATGTGCGCGCCGCTCCTGGAAACTGCCAACGCTACCCCGATCAACGACCTCAAGATCCGTTTCGGCTTCAACGAAGATTGTACCGGCATCAAGGACGGCTTCCTCGATGGCTGCATCGCGGTGGAAGACGCTGATCGGATGTGCGTCTGCACCGTTGCCGGGAACTGCAAATACACGGGCGATCTGGCCGCGGAGCACACCCCCGACGACCTGCCGGGCTACTGCAACGCTGCCTGCGGCCCGGGCTGGACCTCCTTCGGCGGGATCATCAGGGCGGTGGGAATCGCACCCTCCTGCCTCACCGAAGACAACCGCGAGGGCATCCGCCTCCAGGCCTTCTTCGACGCGGTAGACGTGAGCGACAAGTACAACCCCGTCTCCTCCGACGACTGCACGGAGAAGTAGCATGGGACGGCTATCCCACCGCCTGGCGGTCACCCTCTTGCTCGTTACGGGCCTCAGCTTCGCCGCGGCCCCGGCCCGGGCCGGGGGCTATGAGATCGGGGATCAGGGAGCCCGCGCCATGGGCCGGGCCGGAGCGTTCGCTGTCCGCGCTGACGACCTCTCGGCTATCGAGTACAACCCGGCTGGGCTCGCCCGACTGCGCGGGACCCGGTTCTACCTCGGCAACCGCTTCGGCTACGCGAACGAGGAGTTCCGCCGCGCACCGACCCTGGACTACAGCGGCGCTGTTCACGGATTCCCGGAATACCTGACCTTCGACCCTGTGCAGAACGAGACCCCCTGGCAGCTCCTGAACCCCATGGTCGTAGTCGGTTCAGACTTCGGCCTGGAGGACTGGGCCTTCGCGATGGGCGTCTACGCGCCAGCGGGGGTCTCGCACCAGACCTTCCCCGTGGATGGCCCGCAGCGCTACATGCTCGCTGAACGCGAGGTCCAGATCCTCTACTACGATATCTCGATGGCCTGGAAGCTGCGGGACGTCTTCGGCGTGGGGCTGAGCCTCCAGTGGGTGGATGTCTCGAAGATCCACATGTCCCTGACCATCGACGGCAACGTCTCGCCGGGGCTCGTCTTCCCCGACGGCGGTCCCTTCGATATCCGGGCCAACATCGAGGGCTCGGATCACCTCGGCGTCAGCGGGATCCTGGGCATGTGGTACCGGCCTCTCCCGGAGCTGGAGTT
>CAYOTU010000663.1:0-1724 GCA_964406905.1 uncultured Myxococcales bacterium
GCTCTTCTGGCAACCGGCGGGGCTCTCCCTAGGTAAAGGCTGGAAGCTGGGCTTCGAACTTCGCCTCAGTCACGTGAGGGCCCAGAGCGAGGCCGGCCTGAAGAACGACATGCCCTTCTTCGGATCGGGCCACGATCTCGTCCCCCAGTCAGCGAAGCCCGACGACCGCCTGGAGCCGAACCGACTCCAGGACCACGAGTCCTTCATCACCACCTTCACCCCGCGCCTCTATTTGATAGCGTCCCCGGGCTGGCATCTGTCGAAGCGGTTCATGCGGGACATCAGCTTCGGCTTGGGCGTCACCGCGTCCACGGGCGCGGGCGGGGGCAACGACGACACCTTGAAGTTCACCCACCCGGGCGTGGACGGTACCTTCACATTGGACGCGCATCGCGGCGCGAGTGTCTTCTCACTCGGTCTCCCCCTCATGGCCTCCTTCGAGCTGGTGCCGACCCTGCGCATGGGGTTCGGTCCCAGCGTCAACGTCGGGCAGATTTCTTCCTGGGCCTTCAAGTCCCTGACCCATGACTCTGATCCGAGCCTGGACTACAACATCGTCACCCAGGCCCCTTTCGACGCGTTCAGCGTGGGCGTCGAGTTCGTTGCGGGGCTCCTCTGGGAGCCCATTGACGGCTGGCGCATTGGGGTTACAGCGAAGACGCCGTACACGCAGATCGGCGAGGCGAATGTCCACTCTTACCGCCAGGGCCCCGTGAGACAGGTGGTTATCGATGGAGACGATGCAGCCATGGTGGGCGGAGCACCAGGCGATAACTGGAACACCTGGGAGGTCTGGACAAAGAACATGGCGACGGTCTTCGGTGACCGCTTCGATCCCGACGCGATCGGTGCGGACCCTGAGCACGCGGTTTTCTGGGACGCGAAGGCCCACGTGACCTCCCGCCTCAAGATCCCTTTGCGGGTCGGGTTCGGCACCAGCTATCACTGGGGATGCTGGACCGTCGCGTCGGATGTGTACTGGTCCCAATGGGCAGCGTCCTCGCAGACTCTGCGTTATGATCAGGAACTTACCGGCGTGTTCATGAACCAGGACATCACCGCTGAAGGGGACTTCCTGGATACCTGGGAGGTCGGAATCGGGGGTCGCTTCGATCCGACCCCTGCCTGGAGCATTCGCGCAGGTACCCGCTACGTCCCGACTCATCGCCGGCCCGAGGGTGTCAAACGGTACCTCTTCCCTGGCTACAGGGATGCGATCCCCGAGGTCACCATAGCGGGCGGGTCATTCGCCACGTCCAAACCCCTTGATCAGATCCTTCTCTCCGCCGGCGCCGGCTACACCTGGCGGCAGCACCGCTGGGACGTGGCCGTCCAGTTCCGGTACAACCTCCCCATCGACGAAGGCCAGGACCCCCTGGAGGGCGGCATCTCCGCCTGGAGCATCGCCGCAGGCCTGGGCTACACCGTAACTTTCGACCGCGGTGTCGCTGACTCCAAGGCTCAGGCGACCCACGATTGACACTCTTCGGGGGCCGGGATATCTTGTTTTCGGTATAGAAATTCCCAGGAGCCCCCGCATGACACGGTCCTTTAGTCCCTTCCTAACTATTCTCCTCCTCGTGATCGCTACCTCAGCCTGCCTGGAGGAGGATCCCTACGTTCAGCAGCGAACCGAAGAGGAGCGGCGCTACCTCGAGAGTCGCCTGGAAGCTATGGAGGAAGAGATAAAGGAGGGCCTGGTGAACCTCCCCGCGAAGCGGATC
>CAYOTU010000664.1:0-1724 GCA_964406905.1 uncultured Myxococcales bacterium
TCCGAAGCAGAAGACCTTGAGTTTCATTTCTCCATGATTCGGCGGACGCCCTCGACAAGCTCGCGGCTCTGATTGTTTATTAAAGCAATTTTGTGGCATGGGCCGAAGGGTGAGGAAGTCGGATGCGAGGGTGGGCGGCACATGGCCCGGTCAGGGCTGCCTCGCCCCGCAGCCGGCAACGAACCCTGAGGTCCATGCCTGCTTGGTCCATTCCCTCATCGGCTGCGTTTGAGCATCTCGGCCTGCTCCTCCATGAGATGCTTGACCAGGTAAGTGAAGGTCCAGCCCTCGTTGCTGTCGGTGACAGTGGCAAAGATCGGGCGTGGCAGACCGTTCTCCTTGAACGCTGCCAGGTAGGCCTTGAGCCCCGCGTCGGTGGACTTCTTTGGCAGCAGGATGACCCGCACCGGGGGCTGTTTCTTCGGTGTGATCCCCTCGCCGCCCGCCAGGATCTCCGCGATGGTGAGGTCGAGTTGCTCCACGAAGATCGGCCGCGGCGGCGGGAAGTCATGTTTCTTGTGAAAGGCGGCCAGGAATTCGATCTCCCCGGCCGTGTATCCCCAGAGGTAGATCATTTCGTCGCTTTGGAACTCTGCCATCGCCGTATCTCCCGCGTTCAGCGGCCGACCAGATCCAGCTCCTCTTCGAGCCGGTCACGGAGTTCGGCCGCGGTCTTGAGCCCGTGATAGCGCTTGCCGTTAACAAAAATAGACGGCGTGGACTTCACGCCGAGCTTCACCCCCTCCCGTTTCAGGGTACGGAGCTTCTCCTTGGTGTCCTTCGCGTTCCAGGCCGTCTTGAAGGGGCCGAGGTCGCATCCTGCCTTGTTTGCCAGACGCACGATGTCGTCGTCGTCGTGGTCATCGAAGTTGGCATACATGACGTCGTGAAAGGCCCAGAAGCAACCCTGGAGCTGCGCGGCCCAGCCCGCCTTCGAGGTGACCACGGACTGAGGGCCGTGGGCCTTGACCGGGAAGAGCTTGAAGACGATGGAGACCTGGTCGCCCAGTGAATGTTGTAATTTGATGAGGCGCGGCGAGACCACCCGGCAGTAGGGGCAGTCGAAGTCCGCATAGATTACCACGGTGACCGATGAGCCCTCGGGGCCCACCCGGGGCATCCCGCTGGTGTCGATGTTGGCCTTCTTGAAGGGATGCGCGCTCTTGGCACGGTTGCGTAGCTCAGCGGAGATATCGTCCGGGGTTTTCCCGTCAACCAGGAGTCGAACGATGACCCCGGCCATGCGCAGCGCTGTCATCGCTGGCGTAGCCTTCGTGACGCAGGAGTACACCGTGTCCGGGCACTCGTAGTAGCAGTTCTCGGCCTTCATGATCTCGATGGCTTTGCCGCGGAGCCCGTTGTCGGCCTCCGTCAGGTTCACGCCGGGCAGGCGCTCCCAGGGCACGCTGGCTCGGACAGTCGGGGCCGCTACGAGGGAGAGGAGTAGAAATAGAGCGATCAGGCAGGTGCGCATGGCGTCTCTCCGTGGGCGCGTCAAATCAGGGCTCTTTGACCCGATGTCAGTTGTCGGATTCAATCGGAGCCGCCTCCCGTTTTCGCAGGCGCTTCAGGAGGTTGTCAAGGCTGAAGCGGTTGGGGTTCCCCAGCATGATATAGAGACCCATGAGGAGCCAGCCGGTGTCCTCGGCGATCTTCGCCCAGGTCAGCTCGTTCATCGCTGCCTCGGCCTCCGCGCCGAAGCAGCCGCATTGGGCCTGGATGCC
>CAYOTU010000665.1:0-1718 GCA_964406905.1 uncultured Myxococcales bacterium
GATAGAGGCACGATTACGACCAGCCTACTGAAGTTATTTTTGCGCCGCTCCTAAGGAAGTTCAGCCTGGTCGAACTGGTCCGCCAAGCCATGAATCTGGAGCAGGAAACCATTGACTTCTACAGCAAGCTGGGAGACCTTCTCTCGTTTGAGGCCGAGACCCAATGGCTGGAAAAAATCATCGAGCAGGAGCACCGACATCGGCGCGGACTGGAGCGCGTGCTCAACCGCATTGAGGGGGCCAAATGAGACAATGGACGACGAGATTCGGGGCGCTGCTCCTCTGCGGCGCGCTCTGGGTCAGCGGGGGCCAAGGCGGCAGCGCCGCGGCACCAGAGGAGCGTCACCGCACCGGTGAGGAGATCTACCGCAGCGCGTGCATGGCCTGCCACGGGCCCGGCGGCGCGGGGCAAAGCCGTGAGGTGGTGGGCTTTGACACCCCCCTGCCCGACTTCTCGGAGTGCGCTTTTGCCACCCGTGAACGTGCGGCGGACTGGGTGTCCGTGGCCCACGAAGGCGGCCCGGTGCGGGGCTTCTCCGAGCTCATGCCTGCGTTCGGGGACGCACTGAGCGTCCAGGAGTTGGAGCGAACCGTGAATTATATCCGCGGGTTTTGTGACGAGCAGCGCTGGCCCCGCGGCGAGCTGAACTTCCCCCGGGGCTTCTACACGGCCAAGGCCTTTCCCGAGGACGAGGTGGTGGTCGCGGTGGCCGCGTCCACCAAGGGGGACCACCTGATCCTCACCAAGCTCATCGCGGAGACCCGCGTCGGTGCGCGGGGCCAGATCGAGGCGATCCTGCCCTTCGGCTTCCTGGAGAAGCCCGGCGGCGCCTGGACCGGGGGCATGGGGGACGCGGTGCTCGCCACCAAGTGGGCCCTGCTCCACAGCCTCCGCACGGGGTCGATCCTCGGCGCGGGCCTGGAGCTGATCATGCCCACGGGCCGGGACGACCGGGGCCTGGGCAAGGATACATGGATCTTCGAACCCTTCATCGCGTTCGGGCAGGCCCTGCCCGCGGATGCGTTCATCCAGATCCACCTCGGTAGTGAGGTCTCCACCGAGCCGGACAAGAGCGGCCACGAGGTCTTCTGGCGGCTGGCCACGGGCATGTCCTTTTTCCAGAACAGCCCCTTCGGCAGGATGTGGACCCCCATGGTGGAGGTCCTGGGTGCGATGGATATCGAGGAGGGCGCCATCCCGAACTGGGACGTGGTCCCCCAGGTCCAGATCGCGCTGCCGACACGGCAACACATCCTCCTGTCCCTGGGTGCACGGATCCCGGTCAACGACTTCGAAGCCCGCCCGGTGATCGCGATCATGTACCTGCTGTGGGACTTCTATGACGGCGGCCTGGCCGAGGGATGGTAGGGGGAAACACCATGAAGCGACAAAACACTCGACTCCTCCCCCTGGCCATGGTCCTCACCGCGGCGGTGCTCGGCCTCGGCGGCCTCGCACTCTCCTCTGGAGCTGCGACGGCCGGGGATCCGGCGCTTCTCTTCGTTACCTCGGATACCTGCATGGCCTGCCACAACAGCATGCCCGCTGCCGACGGTTCCGACGTGTCCATCGGGACCGCGTGGCGGGCCTCCATGATGGGCAACGCCACCCGGGACCCGTACTGGCAGGCCGGGGTCCGCCGTGAGATCCTGGAGCACCCGGGCGCGGTGGCCGCGATCGAGCACGAGTGCTCGATCTGCCATCTCGCCATGTCCCA
>CAYOTU010000666.1:0-1707 GCA_964406905.1 uncultured Myxococcales bacterium
CATGATGCCGGGGCCCTTCTCCGTCCCACTCGTGTCCGATTGGAGACCCCGGGTATTTCTGTCGTACCGACACGCGCGGGGCACGGGCGCCGAACGGGCCCGGAGATTGTTCGAGCTTCTCCGAACGGGGGGCGGGAAGCGCAAGCTCGAGTGTTTTCTCGACCGTGTCAGCCTGAAGCAGGGGAGCAATTGGCGCCGCGCTCTCGGTCGTCGGTTGAGCGACGCCAACGTGGTCGTCACCTTCGTGGACGACAACTACTTGAAGTCTCCCTACTGCCGGGCCGAGTTGGCAGGGGCGTTGGAGGCATCCAGCTCGCGAGGTGTTCCGGAGCTCCACGTCATGACGGGCGGGGGGGCCGAAGAGATGCTTTCGGAGGACCTCAGGCCTTTGCAGGACGTGATTACAGAGCAGACTATGCTCCGCGGCGTGTACGTACAATCGTGGAGCGACGAGGACCTCGAGAAGTTGGCCCGCCGGCTGCATTCCGCTGGATGGAGCAGTCCGCAGGTTGCCTTGGGACGTTTTGGGAGCGCCCTGATCGCCTTGCTCTCGAATCCCCTTTGGGCGCTCGGAAACCTCGGCTGGTTCGCCGCATGGATCGCCCTCCCCGCGTTTTTCCTTGTGCTCGGCGGCTACGACGAGACCTGGCCGTGGCTCTCCGCGCTACGTTGGCCGGGCGTGGCGCTGGCAGCGTGCTATGGGGCGGGTTTCCTCCTTCGCCTCACCATCACATCCCGCTTCGAGGCGCGCTTCGGCCTCGAGGACGCGCAGCAGCGCAGCACGTTGCGCCGCAAGCTGGCGTCGGTACAGATACTCCTGGCCCTGGCGCTGGGCGCGTTCGGCGTGCTGATGGCCTTCCAGGCGGAGACACTCGTGACCGTATGGGGGGCGGTACTGCTGCTGCTTGGCTGGCTGTTGGCGAACTCCTACAAGGCCGTCTTGTTGGGCGCCAACCCCGATTTCGGCGCGGACATCATCGAGCGCCCGGGGAAGTAGACGGGCATGTCTCGGTAGTCCCGATAGACGCCATCAGCGCCACTTCTCCTTAGTAGCTCCCTGTCGTGGTGAGGCGACGACGCGATCGCCACGATGGTCTGGATCCCGAGCGCCTCGAGCTGGCGCAGCAGCGCCCCCGTACGAACCTGAGCGATGGGGAGGCGCTCGACGAGCGCCCGCAGCTCGGCTTCCGGTTTTTCGGGAACCCGCTCGCGGCAGAACAGGACGAAAGCCTCCACCTTGCTCCAGGTGCTGTCGACGAGTGTGCCGCCCAGGTCGAAAATTCGCAGTTCTCTCTCTGTCGTTCCTGCGCGCGAAACAGGGTGCTGTCGGGCGCGGGGGTGGCGCGCTTCGCCTGCTCTAAGAGCTCCTCCATCTCGGGTGCGTCCGCCGGGACCAGCTTCGGCTCGAAGGTGGAGCTGGTCCGCATCGCACTGGCCACGGTCCTCTTTGATCCGGGACTCGGGGGGCGCCTCCCCTCGGGTCACGACGCGCTGGTCTGGATGCAGGTGTCCATGCTCCTGGGCCACGGCTTCATCATCACGTCGATGCTATGGGCAGCGGCAGTGGCGAAGCTGGTGGATCGGGAATCAGGGCACGCTGCCATATTCTTCCTGATCCTGGCAGCGCTGTCCTTCTTCGGGGTCGTCCACTCAGTGCTGCCCCACGGCGACGTCTACCTGCCATGGACCCTGCAAGATCCGGAGGTT
>CAYOTU010000667.1:0-1690 GCA_964406905.1 uncultured Myxococcales bacterium
CGGTCCAGGCCATGGCCTGGCGGGCCGCCATGAGGGAGCCCTCCATGCCGAGCGCGCCGTAGGCAGCGTCGCCCAGGACCAGGATGTTCCGGTACTCGGTGTGGAAGGGCACCGGGCTCAAATCCAGGGTTCCCTCCAAGGGACTGGTGTAGATATCTCGTACCTCAACGGGATCCAGGACGAGCTTCCCCGTCTCCCGGTTCCGGGTGAGGTAGGGCGTGCTGATCTCGACCCGGTCCGGCGACAAGAACGGTGCGATCCGGTGAATCGCAGAGAGAATCCGTCGGTTCAGAGCGTCAAACTCCTCCTCGACCCCAGGAATTTCGTCCACGGGGATGTGGCAGAAGGCCGACACGGTTGCACGACGTCCGGGCTCTGCACCTGCCTCGGGATCCTGGCGCACGAGCCAGAGCAGGTTGGTGTCGTGGAGCTCCTTGCGGGCCGAGGTGATCAGGAGCAGGTGGCGCCGGAACGCGTCGGGGAGCAGGGCCGGATCCACCACCAGATTCATTACGTAGCGGGCGTAGGCAGGCTCGAGGGTCGCCAGGAGAGCGCTGACCTTCTTGTTCTGTAGCTCCGGCGGGATCCGGTCGAAGAAACGGCGGGGTGCCCCGTTGCAGACCAGGAGCCGGAAGGAGATCCGCTCCTGGCCGCGAGCCAGGCGGACGTCCGTGGCCACGCGGCGGTGCAGGAGGATCGATGATACCGCTGCCTGGGGCCGGTAGATGCCCCCGCGCGCTGTAAGTCGTCCCACGAAGAGCTGTTTGAACCCATCCATGCCCCCGGGGAAACTCCAGAAGCCGGCGTGCGCGTGGTGGAGCAGACGGGAGAGCGCAAAAGGGGTCGCCGGCTTGGGACGCATGGGCGCCATCATAGCGGCCAGGCCGGACGCCACAGCGTAGTAGTCCACGTCGTCGGGGAAGGGCAGAGGGGGTGTCTCGACGCTGTCCCCCAGCGCGTTCTCCCGGAGGAAGCGACGGAGGCGACGTTTCGCGCGCCACCCCTCCGCTGGGAGGGAAGGTAGCCCATCGAGGACCGGCTCAGCGTTGCGGTTGTCGTCAGCGATACGATCCATGAAGCCCAGGATCTCGCGCTCCCGTCCCCGAAACTCCCGGGCCAACTCCCGGGTGAGGAGATCCTGGTCCCCGAGGTGAGAATACCAGGCCTTGGCGGTCACCGCCTGGAAGGATGGAGCCTCCTTTTCGGGCCGGTTGCGCATCTCGTGGTAGAGGCCCAGGTCTCGGAAGATTCCCCGCAGGAGGTTTGAACTCTCAAAGCCGTACAAGAGGGGCAACTCTCGAAGGCCCCTGGCGTCACCAATGGGGTAGGTCGCTGGACGGCCCTCCTGGCCCAGGACCAGGGTGCGGTACCCGGCCCGCGCTGCCTGAGCAGCGAACACCAGCCCGGACAGGTCCGTTCCGACGACCACTATGTCATAGTAGCTGGTGGACAAGGGGGGGCTCCTAGAAGAGGGTGTCGTTGGATTCGGGTTCGGGCTCGACTTCAGGCTCGACGTCAGGCTCGACAAGCTCTGTGGGAGGGGCTTCAGCCCCGATTTCGGGTTCCACCTCGGGCACCACCACGAGTTCGGGTTCGGGTTCGAGTTCGGGCTCCACTGCTGGCTCTGGCACGGGTTCCACGGTCGCAGGCTCCCGGCTGGGATCGGGATCCACGGTCGCAGGCTCCCGGC
>CAYOTU010000668.1:0-1663 GCA_964406905.1 uncultured Myxococcales bacterium
CGGCCCACCCGGCGGACACGGTCGGTACCGCAGAGACCCAGGTCAACGAGACCACCGACGGCGCGGCCATTGTCGTTCCCGGGCGAAGGCGGGGGCTGTGGATCGCCGCGCTGCTTGTGCTGGGCATCGCAGCGGGCGCGCTGGGCCTTTGGCGGCCCTGGGAGGGGGGCGCGGGAGAGGATGTTGTAGGAGACAGCCCCCCCTCCGTCGCGGCTGGCGACACCAGGGATAGCACGGAAGATCTTCCCCCGTTGTTGGGGGAAGTCCTCGACGCGGCCGAGGCGTCGGGGGATGGGGGGGCAGATGCCGCAACCGAGGTTGTAGCGGACGTGGCGCCGGAGCACGGAGAGTCAGGGCTGAAGCCTCCGGTCCCGAAGGAACCTCCGGTCCCACAGAATAAGCCCGAGCCGAAGCCCGAGCCCAAGCCCGAGCCCAAGCCCGAGCCCAAGCCCGACATGTTTGAGCTCGAGAAGGTCCCCACAGAGGACGAACAGAAGAAGGATCTCTTTCACCTGGACAAGGTCCCAACGGCCCCGCGGAGCAAGAAATGAGAACCTGGATCTTCCTGCCCCTCCTCGTCGCGCTGCTGACCCCCCCGGGGGCCCTGGCAGCGGACGATGACCCGGGCGAAATGGCCAACAAGGCCATGAAGCTATACGAGGACCCCGCCACCCGTGCCGAGGCCCTCGCGCTCTACCACAAGGCCCTGGGCGGGGCCGCCGGAAAGGTCCGCATCGGCATCCTGAAGAACCTCGGGAAAGCCTACGGGGCCATGTCCGCCTATGCAGAGGCCTTCCCCTACCTCCACTTCGCGTTCATCTCCGAGGGGGGCACGGACCTGAAGATCAGGGACGCACTGGAGTTCGTGAGGAAAAAACTCTCCCTGGACCATGTCCAGCTGCGGGTGGAGACCGACCCGGCGCGCTCGGTGGTGACCTTCCCCGGAGAGGGCGGCCCCCATCGCTTCCGCACCCCGGCCACTTGGTGGTTCAAGCCCGGGGTCCACGAACTGTCGGTCACCCACAGCGGCTACCTCCCCAAGAACCAGACCGTGACCGTGAAGGCCGGGGGAACGCTGACCCTGAAGGTCGAGTTGGAGGCCGAGAAGGTCGCAGCGCCCAAGAACCCCACGGATCCCGGCCCTGGGGACCAGAACAAGGGGGAGACCACGGCCCCGAAGCCCGCGAAGGTCCGGAAGGTCCCTGCGTGGAAGTGGGCCCTCATGGGCGGCGGCCTCGCGCTGGCCGCGGGGGGCGGCGCCACCTGGGCCGTCGGCTGGGACCGGAGCAAGGGCCTCAACGACGAGTTCAGCGGCCGCTTCGCGCCCGCGGAGGCCGCGGCCCGCCAGGACAACTTTGACAGACGCTGGAAGGAGGAGGTCACGCCCATGCAGATCTCCTCCTACGTGCTATGGGGTGTGGGCGGCGCGGCAGCGATCACCGGCCTGGTGCTCCTGCTCACCGACGGTCCGCCCCCCACCCGGCCCGAGGCCGAGGCCGGACCCGCCGCGGGCCTGCAGGTGCTCCCCGCTATCTGGGGAGACGGCGGCGGTGTCCTCTTCCGGCTCCCGCTGTAGGGCATGGAGGCAAGACCATGAAAGCGACGACCACCTGGATCCTCCTCCTGGCCCTGGCCCTCTTTGGCTGCATCGAGAAGGCCCCGG
>CAYOTU010000669.1:0-1657 GCA_964406905.1 uncultured Myxococcales bacterium
TTTGTTTATGGGAACACCCTCTAAGGACGCCGGTAACATATCGGCTTCCGCCGTGCTGCGCCAACCACTTTTTTCTGAAGACATGCACAAAGACGCTGGTACGACCATTGCACCGCAAATCCATCATGGTAATCCACGAGATGGAGAGAGACATGAAAGGGCTTGAGGGAACCTGGGCTGCTGCCACCGTGATGTTCTTCCTCTTCGTCGCTGTCGTCGGCCTCGCGTGGCCTGCTTCGGCCGCGTGTCTCCCGCCGGATCACCCGGCGACGTCGCCGTGGGCCGAGGCGAAGCCTGCTGCATGGCGAGGCTTCCGTCTGGCCGCTCCCGAGCACGATGCGAGCCTTCGTCTCGGCGGGCTGGTGCAGGCGGACGGCGTCTTCACGCTGGAGGACCGCAGGCAGCAGGACGACCGCTTCGAGCTGCGCAGGGTCCGGCTCTCCCTCAAGGGGATCTGGGGGAAGACCTTCTCGGCCCGCATCCAGGCCCAGTGGACGTCGAGCGGGGTCGAGATGCTCGACGCGCATGTCGACCTCCGGATCGTCCCGGGGCTGTCCCTGCGGGCCGGGAAGCAGAAGACGCCCCTCGGCCTCGAGATGCTCCGGCCCGCGGCCGCGCTGGGCCTGCCCGAGCGGGGCCTTGCGTCGTCCCTTGTCCCGTCCCGGGATATCGGCGTCGCGCTGTACGGCGAATTCCGGGAGGGGCTGCTCACTTACGCTGCGGGGGTCTACAACGGCGTCGGCTCCGGCGGGAAGTCGGACGGCAACATCGGGGACAATTTTGATATCGCCGGCAGGGCCTTCGTCCAGCCGTTTATCCTTACCTCGATCCGGCCGCTCCGCGGGCTCGGCGTCGGGCTGGCAGGGAGCTGGGGCATGGAACGGGGCCAGGCCGGAGAGACCGGCCTCGGACGCTTCCGGACCGTGGCCCGGGATGTTTTCCTCACCTTCTCCGACGGGGTCATCGCGGACGGACAGCGGTGGCGAGTGAACCCCCAGGCTTGGTGGTATTGGGGCCCCCTCGGGGTCCTCGGGGAGTTCATCTACGCCGCCCGGGACGTGCGAGGGGAGGATCGCCTCCGTGTCATCGAGCAGCAGGCCTGGACGGTGGAGGTCGCATACGTGCTGACCCAGGAGGCGGAGGGGTACCGTGGCGTGATCCCGCAGCGTCGCTGGGGTGCGCTTGAGCTGGTCGGCCGGTACAGCGAGCTGCGGACAGCGCCGCGGGCCTTCAACCACGCGATGATGGATCCCGAGGGCCCCGGGATCGTGCGCTCCTGGGGCGGCGCCCTGCATTACTGGGCGGCCGTCGCCCCACTCATGGCAGAGGTGGCGTTTGTCCGCACGGACTTCATGGCCGGTGCGGGCGCCGATCGTCCCCCGGAGAACGCGCTCTTCACCCGCGTCCAGGCGTCCTTCTAGGTCACCCGCGTCCGGGCGCCCTCCCCGGCCGGTATTTGTCCCAGTCTATCCCGAGCTTGCGCATCCGCGCACGCAGGGTGTGGGGGTTGATCCCCAGGAGTTGCGCGGCGCCCTCCGGGCCCTCGATGCGGCCCTCCGAGAGCCTGAGGGCCCGCTGGATGTGGTCGGCCATGGCCTCGTCCAGGGTGGCGAAGGGCCGCGCTCCTCCAGCTTCGGAATTGTCCGGTCGGGCGGCC
>CAYOTU010000670.1:0-1652 GCA_964406905.1 uncultured Myxococcales bacterium
GGCGCCCACCGGGGGCCCCCCCGGTTTGGGGGGCGCGGCCCGCCAACCCAACGCAACCCACGGGTTTAGGGGGGGCGCGCGGGGGGGGGCGGGGGGCGGAGGGGTGACCGTGGTGGGGAACCTGCAAAAGCGACACCCTCCGTCGCGGCAGTCGGGGCGCTGCGATGGACCAGCCGTCTGGCCCCATGTCTCCGGTAAACACTACACCGAGGCCGGGTGCAGTCAAAAAAGCGATCATGGAACGATCGTTTTCATCCAGACCTCTGTGTTCTGCACCGGGTGAGATAAGCGAAAACCGAATCCCGCAGAGGTCCCAGCGGGCTTCAGCGGGGCATGTGAGTGCTGCGTCAACCGCGTGTAGCGGGAGGAACTGTCCCAGCGCATGGTGGATCATCGGGGATCCGTTGGTGATGATCCGGGGGCTGCCCAGGTTTTCATATACTTCCAGTGCGCCAGCATAATGATCGTCGTGGCCGTGGGAGATCAGCAGATCGTCCACCCGCCGTATCCCCACTGTACGAAGGAAGGGCAGGAGGGTCCGGGTTCCAGACCCCGGCGGTCCGCCGTCGATTACCATGGTCCTGCCGCAGGGGAGCCGGAGGACCGTCAGGTTTCCCTCTCCGACGTTCAGGAGCCAGAGGTCAAGGGGGTGAGGTCCGGGTGCAGCGCCGAGCAGAAGGAACATGGCCGCACCCGATATGAGGAGGGTCCAGGGGCCACGACGCCGGAGGCCGGTGCGCAGCAACCAAAGGCCGCCGAGGCAGGCCAGCACCAGCGCGGGCGCGTCCTGCTGCACGGTCTGCACGACTCCCCCGAGATCTGCGCCCAGGGTCGCTACGCTGACCTCAAGATCCGCAGCGAGGTCGAAGAGCCGTGCCAGGAAGCCCGGCACGGTGGCGGACACTCCAGCGCAGCCGCCCAGCAGCAGCGCGCCCGGGAGCAAGGCCAGACTGGCGAGGGGTACAGCGACCAGATTGATTGCGGGTCCGGCCAGGGGCAGAGGCCCGAAGTGCCAGGATACGAAGGGCGCTGTCGCAAGGAAGGCCGCCAGGCTCACCCTCGCCAGCGAGAACACCGGACGGAGCCAGCGGTTACCACCATTTCCCAGCCGGGAGCCTGCGACCGTGGATTCCGTAATGGCAGCCTCCGGTCGTGGCGCAGCCGCCCAGAGGATCGCCGCGGTTGCAGCGAAGGAGAGTTGGAATCCGGCCTCCCGGATCCCCCCGGGATGGATTCCCAGGTTGATCAACGCGGCCAGAGCGACCGCGGTGGCCGCGTCGGGACGGCGGCTCAGGAGCCGCCCCATGGAGAGGTAAATGATCATCACCGCCGCTCGGAGGCAACTTGTCGGGGCACCCGCCAGGGCCGTTTGCAGGATCACCAGGGGAATGAGGGCCGCGTGGGGCAGGGCGAGTGTCCAGCGGGGTCCGAGGCGATGCGAGATGGGGAGGATGAGGAGGCGAATGCCGCCCAGGGCAAGCATGGCGCCCAGCGCCAGGTGGAGGCCGGAGATCGCCAGGAGGTGCGCCATCCCTGCTCTGACGAAGGCCTGCCGGAGGTCATCGGGAAGGGACACGCGGTCTCCCAGAATCAAGGCGAGGGCCAAGCCCTGGGAGGCTGGGGTCAAGGGAGCGCGTTCAATACCGCGCCGG
>CAYOTU010000671.1:0-1652 GCA_964406905.1 uncultured Myxococcales bacterium
GGCTACGTTAAGGTCCATGGGGAGGAATGGCGCGCCATCTCGACCGGGCCGGCTATCGATGAAGGGATATGCGTGGTCATCAAGTCCGTCTCAGGGGCGACGGTGACCGTCGAACAACCAAGGCCTGTTAGTGGCAGTAGTGAATAACTTCTAGAGGAGAAACCCATGGGTGAGTTGAGCATCGCAGGTCTCGTTATTCTGCTCCTGGTCATCGCTTTTGCCATTACTCTGGTCGTGAAGGGGCTCCGCATCGTCAGGCAGGCTGAGGTCATGGTGATCGAGCGCCTCGGTCGCTACAGCCGAACCCTGCTGCCTGGCTGGAACGTGATCATTCCGATCATGGACAAGCCCAGAGCTGTCATCTGGCGATATCCGGTCGAGAATCCGCGCCAACCTGGGGCGAGCCTCTACATTACCCGCGCTACAGAGCGCATTGACATCCGTGAGATAGTGTTTGATTTCCCCAAGCAGAACGTGATCACCGGCGACAACGTCACCCTGGAGATCAACGCGCTGCTCTATTTCCAGATCACGGATCCGGTCAAGGCGGTCTACGAGATCCAGAATGTTCCGGACGCTATCGAGAAGCTCACACAGACCACGCTGCGTAACGTCCTGGGCGAGTTGGAACTGGACGCAACCCTCACCTCCCGTGACACGATTAACACCAAACTCCGCACCATCCTGGACGAGGCAACAGACAAATGGGGCGTGAAGGTCAACCGTGTCGAATTGCAGGACATAAACCCCCCGCCAGGCATACGCGACGACATGGAGAAACAGATGCGGGCTGAGCGAGAGCGCCGGGCCCAGGTGCTTACCGCAGAGGGTTTCAAAAGGGCCCAGATCCTCGAGGCCGAGGGAACCCGTGAGGCCTCCATTACCAAGGCAGAGGGCTTCCAAAAGGCCCGGGTCCTCGAGGCCAGCGGAGAGGCCGAAGCGGTGAAGATCGTCTTCAACGCTATCGGCAAGCCCGAGGTCGGGGTGCAGTACCTCATCGCTATGAAGTACATCGACGCGGTCAAGGAGATTGCGCAGTCGCCGCAGAAGACCGTGTTCCTGCCCTACGAATCCAGCGCGGTCATGGGCTCCCTCGCGTCCCTGAAGGAGATGTGGGGTGCAGCGGGCAAACCGGACAAGCCACGCCTCCCGCCCCGCGTCTGATTCCACTTCCATGATCAACTGCTCCTTGACCTCGGTCCCTCGCGCGGGTAACCTCCCATCATAATAACTACGTGAAGCCCATCCACGGAGGTTTCGCTATGAAACGATTGTTTGTTCCCGCTATTTTGACCCTCGTCCTTCCGGCCCTTACGGCCTGCGGCGACGACAACATGACCGCAGAGCCTGAGGACCAGGAGCCCCACGTCCTGGTCCTCTCGGCCAACGAGATTTCCATTGGCGAGACTCTCTTCGTGGCCGGGGAGAACTTCCTCAACGTTCACGACGGCCGGACTGAGTTGATCTTTGACGGCAACTTTGTGGGAAAGGACTCCGCGCCCGAGGAGACTACCTTCGTCATCACGCCCCTCTACGACGGCGAATTCAACGGGCCGGGCGAGCTGGCAGGATTTCCCCTGGCCGACGGTGACGATCTCCTGCGGATCTCCCGTTTCGGGCCGTTCCAGGTCCCCTTCACCCCGGGGGGTGAC
>CAYOTU010000672.1:0-1644 GCA_964406905.1 uncultured Myxococcales bacterium
TGGGACAACGAGCGCCTGGAGTTTTTAGGGGACGCGGTCCTGAGCATCGTCGTCGCCACCCTCTTGTGGCGGGAGTACCCGGAAGAGGACGAGGGCTCGATGACCCGAGCGAGGGCGCGGCTGGTCAGTGAAGAGGCCCTGGCAAGTTGCGCCCGCCGCCTGGGCCTGGGTGACTACCTGCTGCTGGGCCGCGGCGAGGACTCCACCGGTGGCCGCAAGCGGAATTCAGTCCTCTCCGACGCGTTCGAGGCCGTGGTCGGCGCTATCTACGTGGACGGCGGCAACGACGTCGCGGCGAAACGGGTCCAGGCTTTCCTTGCCCCGGAGTTGAGCGAGGATTTCCCGGTAATGTCTGACCGGGATTCACGCTCCAGCCTGCAGGAGAGGACCCAGGCCCTGGGTTTCGGCACGCCCGTCTACAGGGTGGTCCGGGTCACCGGGCCGACCCACGAACCTGTTTTTGTGGTCGAGGTTCGCTGTGCGGAGGGCAAGTACCGGATCCAGGGGAATGGCCGGACCAAGAAGTTAGCAGCCACCGAGGGCGCCAAGCGTTTGCTGGAAATGCTGCCCAAGGAGTGATGTCTCACTCAGACCTCCGAGATGCTATATTGCCTGTTTTCCTTCCCCACCGTGGCTGTCCCGGTCGTTGTATCTATTGCGACCAGCGCGTCCAGAGCGGCGAGTCGAGTTCGCGTAGTCCGTCAGGCATGGCCCATGAGCTGCGGCGCGACCTTGAGGCCCTGCGCGATCGCGGTCGTTCCGCTGCGTTGGCATTCTACGGCGGCTCCTTCGATGGCCTTCCGGATCAGGAACGATCTTCGTGGCTGAGCTTGGCTGGGGAGTTGGCCGCCGCTGGGTTGATTCCCGGGGGGCTGCGGGTCTCCGCGCATCCGGCGGGGCTCACGGAAGAGCGCGTCGCTGAGTTGGTGCGGGGTGGGGTAGGGGTCGTGGAGGTCGGCGTTCAGTCTTTGGACGACGCTGTCCTCAGACGAGCCCTGCGCGGACACGACGCGGCCGAGGCCCTGGATGCCTGCCGGCGGGTGATGGACGCGGGGATCCGCTGTGTGGCGCAGCTCATGGTCGGGCTTCCGGACGCGGATGCTGTGTCGGATCTTGCCACAGCGGAACGGGTCGCAGAGCTTCGTCCGGACGGCGTAAGGATCCACCCGACCCTGGCGCTGAAAGGGACCGGGCTGGAGGCCCTGGTCCGGTCCGGGGAGTGGCGTCCGCCGGAACTTGACGAGGCCGTGGCCCGCTCTGCCGGAGCAGTGGAGATTTTCGAACGTGCCGGGGTTCCAGTGTTTCGTCTCGGGATCCAGGAGGTCGCAGGGCTCCGGGAGCAGGTCGTCGCCGGCGCGTGGCATCCAGCCTTTGGCGAGCTGGTGCGCGGGGAGGTGCTGGCGCGCCGGATCGCCCGAGACGTGGCTTCAAAGGATGGGGTAGTTCATATCCAGATGCCGAGGAGCAGAGCGTCATTGCTCCTCGGGCACGGACGAAGAGGGTTGAAGAGGGTCGAGGAGTTGACCGGATGTCGGGCAGAGGTCATCGTGGACCAAGCGCCCGCCCGCCCGACCCATCCCCTTGTGCGCCAGGATAACTTGACATAGAGTTATGGCAGGAGGATGCCATGAAGAACTTCCACCT
>CAYOTU010000673.1:0-1643 GCA_964406905.1 uncultured Myxococcales bacterium
CCTCCAGTTGCCCGGCCTCCAGGTGCAGGCGCGCGACCGCGGCCAGGGTCTCCATCTCCGGATGCCCCGCATGGAGGAGCGCGGAGAGCGCTGTCTGGAGCGCTGCCGCGGGTGCGAAGCCCCAGCGGTCTCCCAGGCCGATCTGAATGGCGCCCCGGAAGAGGCCCTCCCACGCGACGTAGTACACGAGGTAGGCAGCCTCCCAGGCGAGGTAACCACCCGCACCGTCCCCTGCCAGGGAGGAGAGGGGGTAGAAGCCGCAGATCCCCGCTGCCTCGGTCTGGGTGAGGAGGATCAGGGGAAAGAGGAGGACCGCGGTCGGGATCGCCACCCGAGCGCCCCAGCGCAGATCACCAGGACCGAGGCCCAACCCCCTAGGTCCAGTACGCAGGAGTCGGGACGCTGCCATGATTGGAATCAAGCCAAGAAGTATCGCGGCCAGACCGCATTGGATCACGCCGGCCCATAGTGCGGGATCCGGCAGGGTCATTCCCAACCGGGACGCGGTCTCCGTCAGACCGTCCCGACGTCCGTGGTACAGGTACACAGCGCAGGCAAAGGTAGCGATCACTGCGACCCATAATTCAGGTGTGGCGCGTGCGTTGCGGTCTGGCTTGTCCATGGACTGAATATCCTCGGGGGCCTACTTGTTCAACTTCTGAAGCTCGTCAAAGCCCGGCATGGCGGAGAGATCGGGGACAACCTCGATCTCGATGCGGCGATTCGCGGACCGGCTCTCCTTGTCCATGTTCTCCACCGATGGCTGGGTGTCCCCGTAGCCTGCTGCGCTGATCCGATCCGGGGGCATCCCCGCTGCCACCATGGCCTTGACCACGGTAACAGCGCGGGCCGTGGATAGCTCCCAGTTCGAGGGGAACTGGGAGCTGTGGATGGGCACGTCGTCGGTGTGTCCCGCTACCTGGAAGGGCCGGTCCGGGATCGACGCAAGGAGGACCGCCACCTCTTCGATGGTCTCCTTGCCCTCCCTGCCGAGGGTAGCGGAGCCTGAGTTGAACAGGATGTCCGACGCCAGCTCAACCACCATGCGGCCCTTGACGATCTTCACGCGGAGCTTGCCCGCGTCAACCATGGCCTGGAACCGGGCCAGGAGGTTGCGGAATTCACCCAGGCGCTTGTCCACATCGGCCTTGCGTCGCTCCAATTCCTTGAGGGCCTTCTCCATCTCAGCCACGGATCCCTGGAGGTTGGCCTTGTCCTTGAGGATCAGGGCCTTCTCCTCCATGAGCTTCTTGCGCTCAGCGGTGAGGCGCCTGATCTCGTCCTGGATCTCGACGATGTAGGCTTCCTTTTTGGCCAGGGTCGCCTTACATCGGTTGTGCTGACCCAGGAGCAGGTTGTAGGTCTTTTTCGTGTAGCAGCCCGACGTCAGTACTGCGATGATCAGCACGATCCCCAGGGTACGGGTGCGCATGGTGGTCCTCCTTCCCGCGTGATGTCTGTGAGTGATTCTATCGGAGATGAGGGAAGAGGTCGATGGGTTCGGACGGATCCCCATTATGCGACAAGCCCTCGCTCGGGAGAACCCGAGCGAGGGCTTGTCTGGCGCGGAGGTTGCTTTTAGGGCCTACGCAACAATAACTACCCGTTTTCGGTCGCCGATGCATCCACGCTGCCGGCACCTG
>CAYOTU010000674.1:0-1632 GCA_964406905.1 uncultured Myxococcales bacterium
GATCGACCTGCAGATGCACCAAGGTCAGGATACCAGCGGTCAGGATAAAGGCTGCCAGAATGGCAGGCATTGTTTCCCGCATCGACATTGCCGGAGCATAACCCGTCGGAATACCGTACGCCAACGTTAGAGGGTGTTCCCACATTATCCTCCTACTGCGGCCAACGTCTCGACATCATTGACTTCGCCTCAGGGCACGAGCCGACCTCGACGGGCCACCAGCCCGACTTCGACCGGCTCGTAACCCTTCGACTTGCCACTAAATATCGATCCGATTGCCCTCGCTACGGAGTTAATATGGGAACACCCTCTTAGCGGTTCTTCTTTTTCTTCTTTTTCTTGTCTTTCTTTCCGAACGCGGACAGATCGAGTTGCAGGCCGGGGTCAGGCTTTGTGATCGAGCCGCCGTTCCGTGGGCGGTATTTGCCGTTGTCGAGCCACTTCATCTTGGTAAAACGCTTCTCTATTTGGCCCCGGAACGCTTCGGTATCGGCCAGAAGGACTCTGTCAGCGCTGTGGAGGCGACGATCCGGGCGAACGCTCCGCACCTCGCCCTGGAGGAGCCAGCCCAGGGCCTCAATGGGTGGAATGCTGTCGGACAACAAAGACGCGTCGATGCGGGGCTCGACATAGGAAGCATCGCCCCGGTCGCCCGCGTTATAGAGGGGCTTGAACTCAGCCTTTCGGGCCAGGTACTGCTCGGACTTGACCTCTTCCATCCCCTTGAGCGGCTCAGTGCGCTCCCAAGGGCGGAAGATGCTCATCGCTACGCTGGCTGCCACGAACACCACCGCTGCCATCGCGAGGCTGATAACCCGCTGGCGCTTGCGCTTCTTCTTGAGCAGAGCCATGGCCTTGGCCTGGGCGATCTTGTCCACCTCGGCCTGCTTACGGCGTTCCTTTTTAAGGATTGCCTGCTTCGCCCGATCTTCCTTCTGGCGGAGTTGTCCCTTGCGGCGGTCCGACTCCTCCTGTACGAGCTTCTGATACTTCGCCCGCTTCGCTTCTTCCTCTTCCAGCTTGCTACGCTTCTTCTCCTCGTCGCGAGACGACAGGGTCTTGTCCAGGCGGGCCTTCTCCTCCTCGGCCTCCCGCTTGACCTCGGACAGGAGGGTTCCAAGAAGGTCGCTACCGGCAGGCTTCTCGCCCCCTGGCTTTGCGTCCTTGCCGCCCACCGGCACAGGATCCGGCGCCGGGTTCGGCGCACTCGGCGGTACAGCGGTCTGCTTTTTAATTTCCTCAAGGGAGGAGAGCAGGGAATCCACGGATTTCTTTTCGTCAACCATTGTCAGCGCTCCTGGCAGAGGCTGTTTTGTGCGTTGATGATAGGGGCGGTCCCGCTGGTTGTCAAAAGGCTATTGGGATCGACCCGCTGGGATAACGGTTTGTTCCCGTAGAGAAGGACTCACTCTTCACTGAGTTCTTTTAGAACCGTGGTGGGCACCTTGCCAAGGTACACCTCTCCGTCCACGACATAGGCCGGGGTGCCGCGGATCTCGTACCCGATCCCCTCCTCAATCTCCTTGAGAATATATGCTCGGGTCTCCTCCGAGGTGAGGCAGCACTGGAACCTGTCCACGTCCAACTCCAGACGCCGCGCCAGGTCCTCCGCTGAGGTCTTATTGTCCCGGA
>CAYOTU010000675.1:0-1628 GCA_964406905.1 uncultured Myxococcales bacterium
TGCTTTGATCCCTTGACAAATGGTGGGGAGTCCGTCCCGAGCGTGTTCCCCCTGTCCCGAGCGTGTTCCCTCCCGAGCGTGTTCCCCCAACAGCACACAGCATCACAGGTTTGTTACTGGCCGATCGGTGCGGCGACCGCGGCCTCGGCCTCTGCGAGGACCTGATAGGACGTCGACGCGACGCCCTCCCAGAGTCGGAGGAAGCGCAGGGGCTCCATTGCGTCGAAGTCTCCGAGGTTCATGGCCCAGCGGTAGCCGATGGGCTGGTAGAGGAGGCGGGCGATGATGGTCAGCCCAGCAGCCGCGTCGGAGACCGGGACCCGGTAGGTTAGCTGGTCGCCGCCGTCCTTGAAGTCGGGATCCGCGGCCGCGTCGCCCTGGACAGCGACGGCCCCGGGCGCGCTGGCCTTGTCAAAGCCTGCGGGGAGGACGCGGTTGTCCTTGACGTAGCGCACCGCGGTGAGCAGGCCCGTGGTCACCGCGCCGTCGGGGCCGGCCATGATGTCCTCGTAGATCTGCACTTGGTCGGGGCGGTCGATGACCCGATGGTGGGGCTCGTAGCGGGTCTCGTCCTCGTCGTTGTCGTTGCCGCGGATTGCGCCGCTCACCTCGGGGGCGCCGGACTCGAAGAGCGCTTGGCCCTGCGCGTCCTCCACTCGGAGGTGGATCCAAACCCGGCGCGAGGGGTAGGCCGAGGGGAGCTTGTGCCCGGCCAGGTTGGTCACCGAGATGGGGATCGCCAGGGTGGTCCCGTTGATGGTCGCCTCCTGGATCTCCAGGACCGCGGCTGCGTCACGGAGGTAATCCCGGGTCCGCTCCACGGACCGGGCCAGGTCCTGGGGCGTGGCCCGGACGCCCAGCTCCGCGGCGTGCTGGTTCAGAATTCGCGGGATCACGAAGTTACCGCCCCGGAACACATGCTGGGAGAAGCCCTCCCGGGGCTCGCCGAGGACGCTGGACACCGCGGCGGGCTCCGCGAGCTGGGGCATGTGGCAGTCCTGGCAGCTCTTGGAGTCCCGGTAGCTGCTGTGTCTCCACTCGAGATAGGGCACCTGCTCCGCTAGGGTGCCGACGACCTGGCCGTCGGCACCGAGCGCGTGGGTGAAGAGGGTGTGGCAGGTGGCGCAGAGTTCGCTGCGCTGGACGTGCTTGGACTCGGTCTGGTCGAAGCCGCTCGCGGAGCGCATGACCTTTGCCAGCCCCTTGTCCACGGGGAAGGGACCGAAGATCTTCCGGGGCGCGTCCGACGGCCCCTTCGCGATCACGTAGCCCCCGGTGAAGCTGCCGTCGGTGCCGAAGCCGTCCTCCCGGATCTGGTGGCAGGCCGCGCAGGAGACGCCGTCTCCTGCGAGCTCGGCCAGACGACCGGAGCGCTCCCCCACGGGGAGATGTCGGAAGATCGTGCCCTTGCCCCCGGCCGCGACCTCCTCGGTGTGGGACATGGCGAGATGGCAGATCGAGCACTCGTGCTCGATCGCGGCCACCGCGGCCGGATGCTCCAGGATTTCACGGCGAACCGCGGCCTGCCAATAGGGATCCCGGGTGGCGTTGGCCATCATGGAGGCCCGCCACGCGGTGCCGATGGACACGTCGGAGCCGTCGGCAGCGGGCATGCTGTTGTGGCAGGC
>CAYOTU010000676.1:0-1622 GCA_964406905.1 uncultured Myxococcales bacterium
ACCGGGGGCAGCGGGGGCAGCGCGTCGGCCGAGCAACCCGCAGTCGAGTCGGCAGTGGTAGTTTGCGTAGGGAGAACGGGCGGCTCTGGGAGGTCCCCGGTCTGGGTGGCAATCGTCACGCCCATCTGCATCTCAAGGTTCCACAGAAACATCCCGATTCCCTGGGCCAACATTTGGCCTGCCGGATGCGCGGAGTACAGCCGTCCCATGGCCAGTTCTCGGTTCTCCGATGCAAACTGATTTTCCAGGCCGCAACGTGAGTAATACAGGGTCACCAGATCTGAGGCACTGAACGCATCGGTTGGCACGTCGGTGTCAAACAGCTCATAGATCCACCCCTCAATCTCTCTGCCCACACCCCGCTTGGAAGTACTGGGAGCCAGCTGATAGCGACTTACGACCCGTCGAATCTTGGGCCGTCCAGGCAGCGCCTGCATGCCGAGTTCTGTCGCCTCACGCCCAGGCCCGCTGCCCGAGTCCCCGACGCGGGTCCACACCGCATTCGTCAGAATCGCCTGGATTTCCGGGGACTCCAACACCGAGTAGCCCGCATGCCGGGTCAGGAATCGGGCTGGGCTGTCCAAGCCCGTAGCCACCTGGGTCGACCCTCCGCCGACTCCATCCGAGATCACGACGCAGTAATCTGTACGCTTCCCATTGGCACGGGCAAAGGCACAGACCGCTTCGTGCGCATTGCGCTGTTGCCTCGCCAGGTCGCCGTTCCCTTTCTCAACCCCGACATCTATCCACTGGCCTGATCCCCATGCTGGACCTTGGATACGCTCAACTGGACGTCTGCCCTTTGCTTCCGCCCGGCATATCCGGGCGCCGCCACCTCATCGAGCCGCCGCACCGGCTCGGGCAAGTCGTCGCCGTACGGCAGACCGCGCTGACGGAAGGGGGTCACCCGGGTATCCCAATTGAACACGTCCCACGCCTGTCCCTGAGCGTCACGCCAGGCCGTCAGGTCGTCTCGATGGCCCCACTCGGCTCCGACCTCAACCAGAAGAAACCGCAGGAAGCTGGCCACAACCGTCTCCGATGTAGAGCTTAGCGCCCGGGAGACCGACGCCTGAGAGGGCCAACATTTCCGCCCCGCCAGGGCTGCCAACTGTGTCCCATGCTTCGCACTACGCCGAGCGAAGCTCTTGATGCCGTGGCCAAACCCACTGGAGAACATACCGACCAGAAAAGCGAACAGATCCTCGCCGACATACCCGCCTTGCCGGTAAAGCAGAAACCGCTCCGCCACCCGGGCCAGGACCCCGCGAGACCTCAGGACCTCCATCACCAGGGCATACAGCGAGAGCCTGTCTGGCAACTCCGATGTAGGCTGGCTCTCTTTGCTGACAATCCGCTCGAACTGTGCCAAGATCCACCTCGTGTTAGGGTGGGTGGTCCCGGACGGATCGGTCATAATCACGCCGGGCCACCCACTTCATCCTTTCCTCATACCACAACGCAGGTCACAGCACAGGGCGCACGGGTGTAACCGACTGAAGTAACACGGAAGTTTTGGATACGGATCCAGTGGGACGAGGGGGGAAGAGTACAGAGGTGTACCAGTAACTACGGAGATTGAGACCGTAACCGCAACCGACGTCGTTTGCCCTCTGTACTCC
>CAYOTU010000677.1:0-1611 GCA_964406905.1 uncultured Myxococcales bacterium
CGATAGAACGCTCCAGTGGAGCGTTCGGCCCGACGCAAGGCGAGCGAAGGCGAGTACCCCGAAGGGGGGATGGGGGATTTCGCGCCAGCAACCAATAGAAGTGCGGTGCGGTTAAGTCTCAACCACAAACCTTTATCTTCGCCACTCTGCGGTTCCTTCCCCCCACGTGGGGGAAGTACCCCGAAGGGGGGATGGGGGATTTCGCGCCAGCAACCAATAGAAGTGCGTTTCGGCAGGATTCATCCTGCCGGGTTGCAACCTCAGTACGAAGCAGGAACCAGCCGAATCAGATCCTTCCCGGGCATATCCCCGACAGCCGCGTTCTGGAGGCCGCGGTCCTCGAAGACACCTACTCCGAGGCGCCCGCGGTCACCGACGAAGCGCACCGCGGCCTCAAGGCCGCGGGCGCGTTCGCCGGTTGGGGGGGCGGGGGTCTGGACTACGGTGACCTGGCGGCCACCTACCAGATAGCGGTACTGGACTGCGGGGTTGGAGCCGACCCGGGTCAGGCGTGCGCCGACGAGGCGGGCTCTCTCGTTATGCAGCGGCGGCCGTGCATCAAAGCGAGCCTTCTCTTTGACGTAGTTTGTGATCGTCTCCTCGTCCCCCATGACCTCCGAAGGCAGTTCGGTTTCGTGGGCCATGACCGAGTCGTCGATGAAATGGTCGTACGCGCCGGGGGACGGCCATGCGATCCAGATGGCGGCCACCAGGGCCAGGGTCAGCCCCGCGCTGGCCGGGATTAGGATCACGGGACGGAAGAGGTCCTGCCAGCTCCGGCCCTTGACTCGGGCCAGTGCGCCGTCGATGAGCGCCTCGCGGCGGGCCACGGGAAGTGCCGGTGCGGGGCCCATCTGTTGCTGGATGCCCCTGCGTATGTTGACCTCTGCCTGGGCCAGATTGCGGCAGGCAGAACAGCTCCGTAGGTGCTCCTCAAGGGTCGCTGCGTCCCCCTCGCTGAATTCACCGTCCAGGTAGTGGTCGAGGAACCGTTGGACGTCCTTACAATCCATGGTCATCCTCCCTGTCCCTGGTTCGTGCTCGTCGCTTCGCGGCGGGCGCGGAATTGTGTCAGAGACTCGAGGACGTGGTCCACGCCCGTGTCGTCCGCCACAGCGGTCTCGTCCGCTGCAGGTACGTCGTGGACCAGCCCGAGCTGCTTCCCTAGCTCCAGGAGGTGTTGCCGCATCAACCGTCGGCCCCGATGGAGACGACTCATCACCGTCCCGATGGGGCAGCCGACCTGGTCCGCTATCTCCCGATAAGAGAAGCCCTCCAGATCGGCCAGCATTACCACCATGCGGAAGTCTTCCGGGAGGCGCTCCAGGGCCTCCCGGATCTGGGACGCTGCCAGACTTGTCACGAGGTTGCGTTCGGGGTCCAGGTTCGTCCGTACCAGGAGCCCTTGGTCATCCGCGTTGTTGTGGGGCTCCACGCCATCGAGGAACTGCACCTCGGGGCGCCGGGCCCGGCGCTGATTTATGTAGTGGTTGGTCATGATACGGAAGAGCCAGGCCCTTGCGTTGGTCCCGGGTTTGTACTTCTCGAAGTGCTCGACGGCCTTGGCCAGGGTGTCCTGGGTCAGATCCTCGGCGCTGTCCCGATCCCGGG
>CAYOTU010000678.1:0-642 GCA_964406905.1 uncultured Myxococcales bacterium
AGCCGCCGGAGGCCTCGCAGATGGCCTGGGTCTCGGCGAGGACGCGGTGGTCGGGGTCGTAGCCCTCCGGACAGACGATGGACAGGTTCACGCCAAGGATCGCCGCACCGTGCATGAGAGAATGGGAGACATTGCTCTTCCCGTCGCCCAGGTAGGCGACTCGCAGGCCGTTCAGCTCTCCACAATGCTCGAACATGGTGAAGCAGTCGGTCAGGCCCTGGCAGGGATGAGCCGCATCGGTGAGGCCGTTTATCACGGGAATCGACGCGTTCGCTGCCAGTTCTTCGACGTCCGCGTGTCGGAAGGTCCGGATCATGATGCCGTCTAGATAGCGGGACAGAACCCGGGCCGTGTCCGCGATGGTCTCCCCGCGCCCGAGCTGAAGTTCCCCCCCGCTGAAGTGCATCCCCACACCGCCGAGCTGCCAGATCCCGACCTCAAAGCTCACCCGGGTGCGAGTGGAGGGCTTATGAAAGATCATCCCCAGGGTCTGGCCTTTCAGGGCCTCCCTATACGCATCAGGATCAACCTTGACACCGCTGGTCAGCGTGAAGAGATCATTGATGTCCTGCGCTGCCAGGCCGCTCATCGAGACCAGATCCTTTCCCCACATGTGCTCCTCCGTATCCCGCGTCGGCTGTC
>CAYOTU010000678.1:652-1607 GCA_964406905.1 uncultured Myxococcales bacterium
GTAACCTCAACCGCATGGATGTCTCTCTCTTCATTCCCTGCCTCGTGGACCGCTTCCTGCCGGAGGTGGGCGAGGCGACGGTCGAGGTGCTGCGGCGGGTCGGGCATCGGGTCCTCTACGACAACCGCCAGACCTGCTGCGGGCAGCCGGCTTTCAACGCTGGGCATGTGGACGAGGCGACGGCCTTGGCCCGGCGCTTCCTCGACATCTTCGAGGACGCTGAGGTCGTGGTCGCGCCCTCGGGCTCCTGCGTCTCCATGGTCACCCGTCACTACGGCGACCTCCCCCTCTCGGATCGGGACCTGCGCCGCTGGTCCTCCTTACGCGGCCGGATCTTTGAGTTGGCCCAGTTTCTGGATCGGTTCGGCGATCTCGATCGCTTGGGGGCCCGGTGGACCGGCCGCTTGGGCATGCATCACTCCTGCCACTTCCTGCGTGAGCTGGACGGCGCGTCGGCAGCGCTGCGCCGAGTCCTGGATCGGGTAGCGGGCCTTGACGCTGTGGACCTGCCCGACGCTACAACCTGCTGCGGCTTCGGCGGGACCTTCTCAGCGAAGTTCCCCGATGTCTCGATCGACATGGGCCGGGACAAGCTGGCCACAATCGACGCTGCAGGTATAGACGCTGTGGCCATGGCCGACGCTGGCTGCCTCCTCCAGCTCAGGGGAATCCGTAAAGGGAGCGGGCGGACCGGCCCGCCCATCCTCCACTACGTCCAGATCTTAGCTGGCCATGAAAACACCCCGTGAGCACCGCTACCTACCACGATCCCGTGGACCAGATGAACGCTGCTGTCCACGACCGTGAACTTCGCGACGCGCTGGACCGGGCCCTGGGGCTGACCCGTAATAAACGCGCCGAGGCCCTGGCTGAGCTGCCGGATCCGGCCGAGGCCCGCCGGATAGCGTCGGAGATCCGGCGTCACACCGTGGACAACCTGGGACACTACCTGGCG
>CAYOTU010000679.1:0-1606 GCA_964406905.1 uncultured Myxococcales bacterium
TCCACATCCGTTTTAAGTGTCCCAAGGGCGACGATAAGTGCGTGGACTGAGTTCAGCACCAATGCTTGACTTCTTCGGGGTGGATTGAAACGGGAGCACGTCTCTGGAGGGGCCTTGTCAGATCGCAAACGTATCTTCTACCTCGTCGTGGCGCTGACCGCGCCGCTGGTGGTCTATGTTCGGACGCTGGGTTTTCCTTTTGTCAGCTTCGACGATCCAAACTACGTGGTGAACAACCCGTTGCTGGGGCCCGGCGTGTCCTGGATCGAGCTGTTGTTCACGCCGCAACTCGGGTATCCCATGCCGGTAACGGTGGCGGTGTATCGGGTGCTGCGGGCCATCGGGGGCATAGAGCCGGGGATCTACCACGGGTTCAACTGGTTGCTGCATGGCGGGAACGCTCTTTTGCTTTTCCTGCTGGTGGAGTGGTTGTTCGACACGCGGCGCGCGTTGCTCGCTGCGTTGCTGTGGGGCCTCTTTCCCCTCACCGCTGAGCCTGTTGCCTGGTGTACTGGAACCAAGGACCTGCTGTACGGGTTCTTCACCCTCGCGGCGGTCAACTGCCACGTGCGCGCCGTGGCGCGGGACGAGCCTGGACCTTGGACCAGCCTCGTCCCGGTGTTCGGGCTCCTGGCCATCCTGTCCAAGCCCGTAGCGTTCCTGTTGCCCGTAGTCCTGCTGCTGTACCCGGTAGCGGTGGGCAGGACCGCAATCCTGCGTGCGTGGAGACACCGCCTGGGCTACCTGGCGATGGTCCTGGTTGCGATGTCGGTGGTCGTTTCCGGGACCTTGATTTCAGCGAACGCGGGCGGTGATATTCGGTACAAGACCATCACCGATATCACCCTCGGGAGCCTGGAGCATCTGCGGTTGATCTTAGCGGGAGTGGGGCTTCATGCGCGGCATCTCCTGGTGCCCCTTGACCTGGTCCCAGCGTATCTGCCCCCGTCGGACGCGCCCGGGACCTGGCTGTATCCTGTGCTGGGAGCGGTCGCCATCGTGCTCACAGGCTTCGGCCTATGGTGGACCTGGCGACGCCCACTTCGGATTCGCTTCTGGCTCCTGGCGGGCTTCGCCATTTCCTACGCGCCGGTCTCCCAGGTGATCCCCACGATACATTTCGCGTCGGACAGCTATCTCTACGTCCCGGGCACGTTTCTGGCCGCGTTTGCGGTCTCCTGGATCCCCGGTGGTTGGTCCTGGGGGACAAGGACCCGCTGGGTGGTGGTGGGCGGCACCATCGTGTTTTTTCATGTCCTGGGCCTCACGGCGATGCACCAGGCCCGGATCTGGTCCTCGTCGTCCACCCTCCCGAAGCACGTCGCAACATGCAGGCAGCGATGCGCTTGTTTTTGTTCTTTGCCGTGTCACAAGACTGGTGCAAAGCCGAGTTGCGCGACGCAGTCCCGGCTCTGCGGACCTGGAGACTCGCGGGGGGTCCACGAGGACTGGACGAAGCTGTCGTTGCGCGACTGCTCAAGTTCGTCTCGGAAGCCGAAGTACATATGGTGACAAGAAATTCATGGACCACAGGGAGAAGTTCCTGCGCGTGGCCATGAGGAGGATCGTAGACAAGTCGATTCCGCGGCGAACCCTGGACCGCTGG
>CAYOTU010000680.1:0-1598 GCA_964406905.1 uncultured Myxococcales bacterium
CCGAAGAGCGAGCGCACTGAGCGGTGCCGTTACTACCTGGGTTGGCTTCCTTTTGATCACGGCCGCTGGGAGGACAGCCTGGCGCCCTTTGATGACTACCTGGCCCGTCACAAGGGTGGCGTGCTCTACACCTACGTGCTTTGGTTCAAGGGCTGGGCCCTGTACAAGCTGGGCCGAGACAAGAAAGCGCTGCGGGTTTTCGAGCGCGTCGCTGGGTATCGTAAGGACATCGTCGGAGGAAAAGGCCGCTACTGGGCTGCCATGGTCCTGTACCGTCTGGGGCGGCGGGACGAGGCCGCTGGCCGCATGAAGGCGCTGATACAACGATATCCCCTGACCTGGTACGGCCTCCTCGCCTGGCGGCGTCTTACCGCCTGGACCGGTGCCAACGTTCCCTACCCATTCCTGGACCAGGCACCCGTGGCCGTGACGGTTTACCCGGTGAACTGGGAGCCCCTCTGGTTGCCCAGGAAACTCAGGGCCCGGTTCAAGCGGGTGGGGGACTACGCCGAACTCGGTGAGGTGGCCCTGGCCCGGGAGCTGTGGCGGCCCTTGCGCAAGGATGTAACAGCCCGGGTACCGAGGGCATCACGGCCCGCGTGGGACCTGTCCATGTCCCACGCGTTAGAGACCCCTGATGATGCTCGCACCCTCGGGCGGGAGCGCTGGCGCGTACGCCGCGATCTGCCCCGTGTCGAGACAGCGATCCGCTGGCAGCTCGAGTATCCCCGGGCCTACTGGTCCCTCGCTGTCCCCGAAGCGGCTCGTTGGGGGCTCGCTCCCTGGTTTATTGACGCGATCATGCGCCAGGAGAGTCGGTACCGTCGGGGGGTAGTCTCCTGGGCCGATGCGATGGGCCTGATCCAGCTCATCCCTGCCACCGCTGCCCGCCTGGGCCGCATGATTGGCTTCGAGGTCCCGCGGTTCCGGGTCTTCAAGCCAGCGGTCAACCTGCGTCTGGGCACGGCCTACCTGGGAATGCTTTTCCGGGAGTTCAGCGGGGTCTACGTCCTGACCGCGGCGGCCTACAACAGCGGCGCGCCCCCGATCAAGCGTTTCCTGGGTCGGGAGAACACGGACATCGACGAGGCTATTGAAGACATTGCGTACAACGAGGGGCGCAACTACTGCCGCAAGGTGGTGGGACACCTTCTGGTGTACCTCACTCTTCACGCCACCGTGGAGGAGCGGCGAGCCCTCCTTCCGTACCTCGTTCCCGAGTCCGATGCTGTGCCACGGGAGTTTCCTGGAGTGATAGACTTCTGAGGCCTTGCACGGTCGTCAAGCTCCCGGTTCTGATTGCGAATGCTCGTCAAGCTCGCGGCTCGGATCGGTTTTTAGGCCAATTCGTGGGGTGGGCCGAAGGGTGACGCCGCGTTGGGCGAGGGCGTGGGGGTCTGGTGGTGAGGTCGGGGGGCAAGCGAAGCGGTCCTGGGCTGGGTGTCGCACTTCCGTGCGGCGCCCTGACCGGGATGTTCCCCGGCCCACCAGCGGCCGCCACGCCCCGTCCAGCGCAAGGAACCCTGAGGTCCATCCCCGGCGTAGGGCCAGATAGCCGACAGCTAACAGGACCAGGGCGGCGGCTGAGCCGGCGGGGA
>CAYOTU010000681.1:0-1578 GCA_964406905.1 uncultured Myxococcales bacterium
CTATCTCAACGGAAGCCGCATCACCCACGACGGCCGCCACTATCGAGGTGCCCGGCTTTCCCCGGACGGCGGCGTCCTCGCTGTCGCGGCTGACGATGGAGGCCAGTCGGACATCTTCCTGATGAGCGTGAAGGGCAAGATCCTTCGGAACCTCACCAAGTCCGGGGCCGACGAGGTCTCCCCGAGTTGGTCCCCCGACGGCCAGCGGATTGCGTTCGTCTCCAGCCGCACCGGCGGCCCCCAGATCTACGTCATGGGCCGGGACGGTTCAGGCTGGCGGCGGGTCACATTTGCGGGAAACTACAATTCCACCCCGGACTTCGGCCCCGACGGACGGATCGTCTTCGCGGGAATGGACGGGGGGCACTCGGACATCTTCGTGACAGACCTGGAGGGCAACATCCAGCGCATCACCCAGGACCAAGGCAGCAACAAGGACCCTGCGTTCTCCCCCGATGGCCGCCACATCGTCTTTGTCTCCTCTCGAGACAGCGGCTGGCGGATCTGGCTCAGCACAGCGGACGGCCGCTATCAATTCCCGGTCACCAAGCGCGCAGGCGGCTACTCAACCCTTTCCTGGGCAAAATAACCCTCCGAAATCCGAGCCGCTAGCTTGTCGAGCATGCGTCACATCCGGGCCAGACCCAGGAACACCGCGTGCAGGCTCACTGCCAGCACACGAAACAGGACCTTCGCCGCGTGGGGGGACAGGCCGAGAAACGAATACCTCAGCTCATGCAACTGGCAAGCGCCGAGGCAGTCGCCGCAGAGGGTGCAGTTTGCACCCACTCGCCCCTTCTCCAGATGCTCCAGATTGAGAGCGTCGTAACGGCAGGAGGACGAGCAAAGGCCGCAGACTGCGCAGCCGCTCCCTATGGTGATCCGGAAAGGATTGAGCCGACCCAGGGTCGTGGTAATCCAGCCGATGGGGCAGAACGTGCTGCAGTGGACCATCGAGCCTGAGCACCGAGATGAAAAGACCATGACGCCGACCCCCGCAACGCCGAAAAGCCCGGCCAGAATCCCGGCCAGAACAACGGGCGCGCCGAGGAGGCGCAAGGCCAACGTGATCGCAATGATCCCACCGAGGATGCCCAGGCGCACCACGTTCCGCCACCAGGGCAAGGGTTGGGGTCGCTGGTTCATTGACTTGGCCGCGACGTCGTCCCACGCGCCGACGTAGCAGAGGTGGCTACACCAGGCCGGGCCCACCAGGACGATGGTCGAGGCCAGGAGGATCGGCATGAACCAGCCGCCGCCCCGGAACAGGGGCCCGGCAACGATCACCCCGGGCACCGGAACGTGGAGGTTGCCGGTCATCAGGCACTCCTCGATGCCCGCAATACCGAGCACGAACTGTGCGAAGAACACCAGCGAAAAAAGACGCCAGAAGCGTTGGCGCCAGATGACGGACTGCGTATCGTCCAGGATACGGGGCATCAGCCACGCAGCCCATGCCGCCAGCAGCACGATCTCGACCCATCCGAGGCCCGGCACGAAGCGCTCCGCCAGGAGCATAGGCAGATCGACCTGCAGATGCACCAAGGTCAGGATACCAGCGGTCAGGATAAAGGCTGC
>CAYOTU010000682.1:0-1566 GCA_964406905.1 uncultured Myxococcales bacterium
CAACCTAAAAACCTATGACGTACTCCCCGTCCTTCATCAGCGGCACTATGGTTCCGTCCTCGTTGGTCAGATCCACTCTCACCACATGGATCCTGGGCTGCAACGACTTTATGTAGACACGGTCGATGTGCACTACCCGGTCAGGGCTTCTGAACTGTGCGGTGCCCACCTGGCCACCGAAGTGGTCTGAGCGGCCGAAGGCCACGTGGAGACCCAGCTTCTCGTCGAGGAGGATCTCTCCGGTGGGGGTCAGGCCGAAGTCTGACAGGACTCCCAGGCCCAGCTCGGCCATGTTGCCGTATGCGGGCTCCTCGGTGAGGGCCTTGGCCTCTTGCTTTGCAGCCTCGCCCTCTCCGGTCACTGAGACTGCGACGTTGGACTCCACGATGTAGACCACGACCTCGTCGCCGAATTGGACTGGGAGGGTCCCGCCGGACGTCGTGGGATCGTTGGCCACCTCTCCCTCGTAGGGCACGATGTAGGTCTCTCCTGATGGGAGGTTTCCTGCGACGCCGTTGTTGGGAAAAGACCCGCCCGACGCGGTCGCTGTCCTGTGGCGGAGGTCCAGATGGAGGTGATGGGTCTCTGCTCCGTCAACCAGAAACTCCAGATCTGCTCCTACCACGGGGTCCAGGAGCCCCTTCATCTTCTGGCAACGGCGGTTGATCTCGCTGTAATCCAGACGCAGAGCGGGGATCATGGCCTCGGAGAAGCCCGGCATGGTCGCGGCGCGGAACGGGTGGCGCTTCGCGGCCAGCTTGAGCGGCGCGGTCGCTGAGAACTGGGTCGGCGCTATCAAGATCGCGCCGGACTCGAAGAGGTCTGCGAAGAGCGTCGTGGGCCGGCCCTCCCACTCCTCGGCCATCGCGGGCACGGGGCCCCCCTCGTACAGCCAAGCCGTCTCAGGGAGGTCAGCGTTGTTCGCATGCGCGTTCCTGTACAGGTAGAGCCGTACGTCCATCTCAAGCCCCCCGGCCTCGGGGAGCAGGGCCTCGTACCACTCCAGGCCCAGCTCCCGGCGGCGGGCCCAGGCTGGCTTGTCTTCTACCTTGGCATCAGGCAGGTCCAGGATAATCGCCAGGATCTTGTCGTTCGCACCGGGTTCAAAAACCCGTCGCACCAGCGCTGCCAGTTCGTGGCCTGTGAGTTTTTCTGTCATTCCGTCCTCCTAGTGGTACCGACGTATACCGTCGGCAAAGTACCTCTGTGCAAAGACTCCGCAACAGGCGCCGTCCTGGGATGAGTCCCAGATGAGCTGGCTTTCGGGGCAGGAATCCCAGACCACGATGTATCCGCCGTCGTCGAAGACCGCGACCGCTGGATGCCGCTGGGGACCGTCGGTCCAGACTGGAACCACGGCCTCATCGTCAGCGTCGCTTCCGTCCGCGGCCAGGCGTCGGCGGATCACGCCGCAGCCGTCCCCGTCCTGGCCGTCCCCGCCGCCGGGGAGGGAGGTGGGACAGCTCTCCCATGTGACGATGTAGTCCCCGCCGCTACGGCCAACGGCCGCAGCGCCCCACTGCTCCGCCAGGGTGAACTGGTTGATCCCGTGCTCCACCTCCACCA
>CAYOTU010000683.1:0-1559 GCA_964406905.1 uncultured Myxococcales bacterium
CAGGATGTCACGGCGGACGCTGCTGTCCTCGCTTTCTGCTAGGACCTCCAGGAGGGTCTCCGCTCCCTTGTATGAGAACTGGCGGAGGATCGCTATGGTGACTTGACGGGTGGCCCGGTCGTCGTGCTCGACGTAGGGCCGGATAGCGTCCACGTTGGCCTGCGAGGCCAGGTCCATCAACGCGATCTGGGCCATGCCCTGGCGGATCTGATGGTCGTGGTCCCGAGCGTGGGTCGCCAAGACCTTGATCATGCGCGCAGCGGAGGCGACCTTCCCCTTCCTGAACAGCTCGGGGAGCACCAGGTCGATGTTCTGGAGGTAGGCCCGGTAGAGGTTCGTGTCTTCCATCTCCGAGAACTGCTGGACGATGGTCTCCTCCTCCAGGAGGAACTGGCTGGTCCACTTCTCCGCCTGCATGAGCCGGCAGAGGTCCGCTGGCAGATCCGAGAACGCCAGGATCCGCAGCTTGAAGAGGTGGAGGAGGAGGTCGTAGGTCTTGCTGACGTCCAAGGTCACCAGGCGAACGGCCAGGAGCTTGAGGATGTCCTTGAGGATGATGTCGATCCGGCGTTCATCGTCGCCGTCTATCTGGACCACGAGGCCCCAGGAGGCCTTATCGAGGACTTTTTCGGTGTCCCAGGCCACGGCCTCGACCATGGAGGAGCTGAGGCAGTCGATGATCTCCTGCTCCACGTTCACCGTGGACAGTTCGTCAATCTGGCCCCGGATCAGGTCCGCGTTGACCAGGAGTTCCCGCAGGAAGCGCGGCCGCCGAAGGGGCCGGATGATGTCGCCGATGATCATCTGTTTTGCAGCCTGGAGTTCTATCTCCGAGGCCTCGCTGTATATGGGAATGATCGCCAGGTCCTTACGAAGTCGGGCGATGGCGATCTTGACGCGCCACGGGAGAGATCGGGCCCCACCGACCACGTCGTCACGTGAGATCGCTGTGATATTATAGATTTCGCGTTCGATGAGCTGCTGGCCGAAAGAGGTCTCCAGGGACTCCTCGTCCCCCCCTTCTTCCTGCTTGGTCTTCCGTTCGACGAAGAGGGAGACGAACCTCTTGAACTCATCGAAGGGGATCTTGGTCTTGAACGTGAACGAGACCAGGTGGTTGCGCTCCATATAGGTGACGAATTTATGGGCGAAGGTCTCGGCCATCTCGGAGCGCATGAGGGAGAGGAAGGGGATCGGCTCAGCGAGGAGGTCCACCATGATCTCGTCGTCAGTGGCACCCGAGGAGGTTACGAAACCCACCTCGGGGACAGAGTTTCGGAGGCGCTCGAGGTGTTTGAAAGGCTCCTCCGAGATGTTCTTGATGCTCGGGTGGTCCGCTGGGTAGTATCCCGTCAGACTCGTGGCCTTCAGGAACGAAAGGGTGAATTGGGTGAACACCGCCCTGATGGTGTTCTCTTCCAACTCCCCCTGCTCATGGGCTGGCGAGAGGTCCTCGTACCTAGCCGGGATCGGTGTTTTTTGCTGTTCGTCCACGCTGTCGCCCCGGCGGGGGGGGGGGGGCGCGGGCGGCCGCGGGGGGGGGGGGCGGGGGCGGGCGG
>CAYOTU010000684.1:0-1557 GCA_964406905.1 uncultured Myxococcales bacterium
CGGATACCGGGATTACGGGGAACACGGGGGGCAGGATTTAGATACGATTGCCCTGGCGGGGACAGTAACCGCTGTCCTCCATGGGGTGTAGGCTCCGAGACGGTCCGTCCCCCTACTGCACGCGGTAGGCCTCGGTCCATGGGGGCTGCGCGGGGGCGGCGACGTCTGACTCCCCGGCGAGGATCTCCCGCCACTTCTCGTCTGTGAGGCGGTCATCCATGGGGTGCCGGAATTCATAGTAGGACATCACTGGACCCGCGCCGAGCGCTATCTGACCGTCGGGCAGGCGGTATGCGGCTATCAGTATCTCCACGTAGCCGACGCCCTCCTCCAGGACCTCCTTGCTGTTCTGATCCGTGTGCACGTCAGCGACCAGGGTTGTCTTTACGCCCGCGTCCTCGACACCTGCTACCACCAGGTCGAGGGTATCCGCGATGCCATCGATGTACGCGGCGTCGGCCTCGGATACAGGCTCACCGGCCAACTCGATTAGAGAAATTTCCAGCATCCTGCCGAGGACTGTCGAGAGGGCCTCGAGGCGTTTACCTGCCTCCTCGGGCAGGATCTCCATGTCCTCCAGGCCGGTCCGTGTCATCTCGTTCAGCTCCAGGAGACGGGCGTAGAACTCCGGCGTGGGCTCCACGTAGCCCGTGGGCGGCGGCGGAGGCACCGAGCTTTCAAAGTTCGGCGTGTAGCTCTGCTTCGCGTAAAGGATCGTGTCATGGCGAAGTTCGGCCCAGGAGGCCATCGCGGTGTTGAGGCTCTTTGTGGCCCAGGCCTCAGTCTGCATGAAGGTCTGTGTGCCTGTAAGCGCCGGCTCCAGGAGGGCCCGCAGCGAGTGCAGCCAACCCCAGTAGAGGTTCACGTGCCACTGCTCATCAGTCTGCTCCTCCACAAAGTTCTTCATCTCCGCGAAGGTGTCCGCGTACTCGGTGTACTGGTCGTCGTGGAGCTCTGCGAGGAGTTCGACGGCCCGCGCCGAGCCGAGCACCGCCATGACGTCGAGGCCTCGCGGGAATCCTCGGATCCATCCCACGTCAGACAGAACCGCGGTGAACGCGTCGGTGTCCCCGTCCGGCGCCAGACCCCCCGCGCCGGGAGAAACAAGACGCCCCATGACGTATGAGTCCGGGATGAAGCGCTGGCCCATGAGCCGGAAGCCCTTGCTCTTCAGCAATAACTCCTCAAGCATCTCCGGCGTAATCTCGCTGGCCGAGGCCACGATGATCGCCTGCCCCCCGGTCCCACCATAGATCTGGGGAGAGCGCTTGAGCGATAGATCCGCCCTGATGTCGAAGAGCGTCTCCTCGTCAACCAGGGCCTCCACAACCGGCGTGTCGCCGAGGACCGTATGGATCGTGTCCAGGTACTCGTAGAAGGTCAGGTCGTCCGAGATCCCGACGAAGAACGAGGTGGCATGGTAGATCTCTTCCCATAGGACCAGCGCGGGTCCAGCATCGGTGTCGAGCTGCGCCAGGCCCATGGTCAGGAGTAGGGCCTGCACGGTCTGCACGTCAGCGTCCCAGGGCAGGATCAGCGCGGGGCAGACGTCCTGAG
>CAYOTU010000685.1:0-1548 GCA_964406905.1 uncultured Myxococcales bacterium
CGCACGGTGGTGTGGGAGCTGGGGGTGGGCGACTGCCCCTGGCTACCCGATCTCCGCATATGGAGGTCGGGGAGGAGGTCTTCGTTGAGTGTGGCCTGGACTATTGGGAGGGGTTGGCCCGTCGCAAGGGCCAGCTTGCGCTCATAGATCCCGTTGTCAAAGTCCAGCAGGACCCCGCCCAGATCTGAGATGATCGTTGTGATGCTCACTGTGCGGGGCACCAGCCGTCCAGGTAGAGGGTGGGACCCCAGGCTGCCTCCAGAGTTCCCCAGAGGAGGTAGTCCGCGGGGGTCGTTGGGAAGGGCGTGCAGTTGTCCATCACCGTGCAGTTGTTTCCGACGCAACCCACCTGCGGTATCCCGCCGCCGACAATTCCGATGGTGCCACCGGCCGAAAAGACCTCGTAGCCGACGCCGCAGGGCTGGCAACAGGGGTCCTCAGGCGGGCACTCCACCGCGCCGCAGATCATTCCGCCCAGCATCACGTGCCCCTCGAAGGCAACAGGACTCCCGTCATAGGGGACCGGATCAGCGAGGATGTCTTCCACCGTCAGGAGCGGGTACAGCGGGGGAATGTCGCAGTCCTGATACAGGCAGTCCGCTGGGCAGTTGCATACGTTTTCGGGTTCATCGCAGACCCCGTTGCCACAGGTCGTGCAGAAGAAGCCCCCGTCGCAGGGCAGGCATTCGCCCGTGAACTGATCCGGAGCGTCGCAGCCGATTGACGTGAGGCCCTCGCAGCAGGGGAGTTCGTTCGGGATCACCGCGCCGCTGCCGCCCTCGGGGATGCAGTCCGGGTCCGTTGGGATGTCCGGGTTGGTGTCCTGGGTCTCCGGGATGAAGTCGCAGGGGATGTCCTCGAGGGTGTCCGGCGGGGGCGGTGTGTCCTCGGTGGTGTCCTCGGGTGGGGGCAGCGTGTCCTCGGGAGCGACCAGATCCTCCGTCGCGTCTTCGGTTGAGTTTTGCGGCGCGATGGTATCCGCGGTGGTATCCGCGGGGGCCGGGTCGCCGCCGCCGTCGCCTTTGTCACAGGCCAGTGGGACCAGGGACAGCGCGAGCCAAAGGATCATGTGGATCTGGATCGATGAACGAAGCATGGGGCCTCCTGTTCTGGGTGGGCTCACCTTCGAGAGTCTACGTTTCTGTGGGGGTTGGTTCAAGGGGCGGGGCTTGCCCCGCATTCGGGGCTGGAAAGCCCTACCGAAAGACACCTGCCGGTAATCCGTACGCGGGTTTGCCCGTTCACGCGGCATATGTGAGTCATCGCTGGGGCACTGGTCGAGACTTTTGTGTTGTAGAAGCGAGTCTTCCCTGGATCCAACAGCCAAGCCCGCACCCTCCGTGGAGGACCCCGGCGGCGGTGGACTGGTCGAGTTGGTGGCGCAGCGCCAGCAGATTATCGTAGAGACCAGCAGCGATGAGGTGCGCCTGCTTGTCGGGTCAGGTGTGTGCCTCGAGCTTTCGCGGTAGGGGGGCTGAAGGCAAGAGGTGAAGGGACGCCTGCCGACGATTCGACTGTGGGATTCTTACAGCCTGCTTATTCCGCAAC
>CAYOTU010000686.1:0-1530 GCA_964406905.1 uncultured Myxococcales bacterium
TCACTGCCTGCTCCTGCGCGTTCTCGACCAGGCCGATCGCCCCGTCGCGAGCGGGTACCGCGTCGAACCCGTAGGGCACCGTCCCCCCGGTCTTCTCCCCCTTGGCCCGCTTCTCCCCCAGGGCAGCGGTCGTGCGCTCCCGTCCGAGGTTCCGCTCCATCTCAGCGACCCCGGCCAGGACCGTGAACATGAACTGCCCCATCGCCGAGCTGGTGTCCATCGCCGACCCGCCCTGATCCACCAGGTGGAGGGCGACCCCGTCGCTTTCCCACATATCGACCACGTGGAGGGCGTCGCTAGCGTTGCGGAAAAGCCGGTCGAGCTTCAGGGCCACGACATTCAGGACCCCCCCCCTGACACCGACGACTTGCTGCACCTTGGCACCCCCGTGCCGGTCCCCCAGGGGCTTGCCAGCGCTCACGCCCTCGTCCCGGATCAGGTACGTCAATTCGAACCCCCGCATCTCGCAGTAGGATCGGATCGCCCGCTCCTGCGCCTCGATGCCCAGCCCCGACTCCGCCTGCTCCTGTGTGCTGACTCGAATGTAACCGACCGCCTGCTTGCTTGCCTCAGCCATTGGTGTCCTCCAAAAATACCACTTCGGCTCCAACGGCCTGGCCATAGACCATGCAGTCGTCGTGAGACCAGAGATACGTATCATGTTCGTCGTGGGAGTGGATACGCACAACCCCTTCCGGGAGATATGCGGGAGAGTGCCCGCCACCGGGCAGGCAAAAAGAAACTCCGGCGTTCGCAAACCGCACCGTACGCTTCCCTGCGCCGTCCTCGTGAATCTGTGGTAGCTGTCGCTTCATCGTTCAGCCCCTCTTCCTGTCCGCAGCCTTCTGGCACCTCTGGCAGCGCGACCCAGCGGAGTCGCACTCGGCGAGCCAGTCCACGCCCCCGCGCGGCTCTGCTCCGCACACCGGCATGTCGGTATCGTCGCTGATCAGGTGGACCGAGCTGTAGCGAATCCGCCCGGTGTCATCCTCTTTGAGCCAACCAGCCCACTCCTCGGTGGGGGTGTAGTCGAGATCATCGTCGTAGCCTGCCATCGATCAGCCCTTCTCCCCGTACTCGCCCTCGCCCATGAGCATGTCCCGGGGGTCCTTGAGCTGCTCCCGCAGGTGGTGCAGGTCTCCGACGTCGCCCCAGTCGCAGTCCTGCTTGTTGGCGGGGTGCTGGGTGGTGGTCGCGTCCAGGATCTCAGCGAGCATCTTCAGGATCGCTGCCCGGTGCTCGTTGTAAGCCTGCTTCGCCGTCCGCTTCGTGGTCTTCGTGGTTCCCGTCATGGTGTCCTCCCCGTGGTTTTCATCCTCGTCAACCTGGGACCACTTTACCGCGTGGACGCAGGGAGTCAACCTTTTGTTCGACGATGCGTCGATTTATTTTAGGGCGGCGAATGCGCCCGCTGCGGGGTGGGCCAGGTCTGCGAGTTGACCAGCGACATTCTGGACACCAGGTCCCCTGGGGATCCATAGGCCCTGCGACCCCACCCACGGGATCGGATCGGGAAGTGCGATCACGTCC
>CAYOTU010000687.1:0-1526 GCA_964406905.1 uncultured Myxococcales bacterium
GGCGCCTCGACCACCAGGGAGCCGGATCCGTGGACTTGGGACCCGACCACCTCGAAATCGTTCTCAAGACCCCGTAGAAATCCGGAGCATCAGGCCCTATATTGTAGCCATGAGTAAAGGCCCCCCCCACCAGCTCTTCTGCATGCGATGTCGCATCCCCCTGGACGCTCGCAGCGGCTACTGCCGCGGCTGCGGGACAAGCTACCTGCCCAACCCCGGGGATCCGCCGGGACTCCATGCGGAGCATGGGTTCCTGTTGGATGCGGCCCTCACGCTAACGGATCCAGAAAAGCCCGGGATGCTTAACATCCCTGAAGATCTCCTCCGCAGCAAGGCCACCACCAAGCCCGACCTGCCCATCGGCCCCCCGGTTCCCGATGGCCTCGACACAGCATCACCGGATAAACTGCTGGTTTCGCTGGAGAGCCCGCACCCGCGACATCGGGGCATGGCCGCGCTCCGCCTGGGAATGCTCCGGAGCCCACAGGTCTCCTCCAAGCTCCTGGCCCATCTCCCGGATCGGGATCCCGATGTACGCCGCTGCCTGCTCTGGGCCCTGGGACGTAGCCGGAACCCCAGCCTCACGGGGCCACTGCAAAGCTTCCTGGGCGTGGAGCGGGATCCCTTGATACGAATGTGCATCGTTGCGACACTCTACGTCCTGCTGACGAAATCCCCTCGAAACATCGACCCCGAATTTACCGCGGCCATCGAGGCTGCGGAGGTCCTGGTCCGGTCCGATCCCTCGCCCAAGACCCACTTCGAGCGTGGTCTCCTTCATCTACGGGGCGGAACCTATCTAAAGGCTATCGGCGACTTCACCCGCACGGGAGACGGGACGAGTTTCCCCAACGCTCGGGCCCTGCTCTACCGGAGTGAGGCGTTCCTAATGCTGGGCAAGCCCCTGTTCTCCATGGACGACCTTCTCCTCTACCCGGCCGCCACCACAAACGATCCGCTCCCCGAGTACGTCCTGCACCGCGCCGCTTTGATAGCGCTCGGACGTCAGATCTCCGATGTAGCGCAGGCCAAGGGCCTGACGGAATACGCGGATCTGTTTATCCGGCGAATTGAGGTGCTAAAGAAACGGTAGGTGCTTCTCGACAGGTACGACGGTACCTATGGAAATAAGTTGTGCGTTTCCGGCGAGGATCAGGCGGCGAGGTCAAGGCGCGGTGACACAGGCGTACCCAAAGGTACGTCGAGGAGGCGCAACTCAAAGATCGTCGTTCGGGACGGACTCCCCACGGCGCCCCCGCATACTCTTGTGGTGACCTCGGCAGCTACCTGCTATCGTCCGAGTCAAAAGTATTTGTGAGGAGGTTTTCATGGGAATCCGGGGCATTGCGTTGATTCTGCTTGTCGCTGTCTATGGAGCAACCGAGACGTTCGCAGCGTCGGATCCTTCCGGCGAACCCCAAAAATTCGATCCCATCCCTGTGGAGAGCCCGGAGGGGCCGGGGCTGGCCGGGACCCGGGCCAAGGCAAAAAAGGTCCCACGCCAGGTGGTCAAGCTGAAGAACCTC
>CAYOTU010000688.1:0-1525 GCA_964406905.1 uncultured Myxococcales bacterium
GCTCCGAACAAATCGAGATGACCCCCTTCACCCACTACGGCTACCTGATTCAGCCCAGGTCATGGAAGGCCGTATTGGTGGCCATCTCTTAGACTCGTGTTTCGTAGACATGTCTGAAAGAGAGTTGCGGCGGTATGACGCCGGGAGTATATTGCCGATCCCCACTGTGGGGATGTAGCACGAAGGTGGTCCACCAGCAGGAGATTCAGCAGATGAAGAAAGGAACCGACGGCAAACAGGGCATGTTCACCAAGGCGATCCACGCGGGGCAGCACACGGATCCGCACACCGGTGCGGTGGTGATGCCGATCTACCAGTCATCGACCTTCGCGTTCAAAAACGCTGACCACGGCGCAGCCCTCTTCAGGGGCGAAGTCCCGGGGTACATCTATACCCGCATCAGCAACCCCACCATCGAGGCCCTCGAAGAGAGCGTCTCGACCCTCGAAGGCGGCTGGGGCGGCCATGCCACATCGTCAGGTCTCTCCGCAATCTTTACCACTTACATGTCCCTCCTGAATGCGGGCGACCACGTGGTGGCCAGCGACTCCCAGTACGGCCCCTCTCGCCTGATGCTGGAGACACAGCTCAGCCGCTTCGGGATCAGGTCAACCTTCGTAGACACCTCGGACACACCGGCCGTGGCGGCCGCTATGCTGCCCGAGACAAAGATCGTCTACGTGGAGACCCCGGCCAACCCCACGATCAAGATCACCGACCTCCAGGCAGTCGCGGACATCGCCCACGCGGGGGGCGCAAAGTTCGTGGTGGACAACACCTTCCTGAGCCCGGTCCTCCAGCGGCCCATCGAGCACGGCGCTGACGTGGTGGTCCACAGCATGACCAAATTTATCAACGGCCACGCGGACGTAGTCGCTGGGATGATCGTCGTCAAGGAGGAGGAGACCTGGCGGAAAATGCGCCCGGTCCACACCACCTTCGGCGCTACCCAGGATCCCCACCAGGCCTTCCTGGTCCTGCGGGGAATCAAGACCCTACCCCTGCGGGTCCGGGCCGCGCAGGACAGCGCCATGAAGCTGGCCAGGGTCCTGGAGACCCACCCCAAGGTCGCCTGGATCCGCTACCCCGGCCTGGAGTCCCATCCACAGTATGCGATCGGTGTAAAACAGCAGGACGGCCCCGGCGCGCTCATGTCCTTTGAGCTGCGCGGAGGCCTGGCCGCTGGTAAGCACATCATGGACAACGTATCAGTGATGACCCTGGCCGTATCCCTCGGCGGCATCGAAACCCTGATCCAGCATCCCGCGTCCATGACCCACGCAGGTATGTCGCCGGAGAGCCGCCACGCAGCGGGTATCACCGACGGCCTCGTGCGTATCTCCGTGGGCTGCGAGGACTACGCTGATCTGGAAGCAGATCTTCTCAGCGCGTTGGAGGGCTCCTGACGCATTGATTGATTCAACCGCCGGACGGGCATAGACTTGCATTAGGGTCTGCGGCGAAACAAACAGATCGCACCGAGGTTGCTGATGCGCCGCTCTCGCAAGGCGCGCAGCCGCAGGCA
>CAYOTU010000689.1:0-1507 GCA_964406905.1 uncultured Myxococcales bacterium
AGAGCGCGCCATAACGGGCCGCCTGCGCAGTAATCATGGTCCGTATCGCAAGGTTCTGCACCACCAGGTTCAAGCAGTCCCGGCGACGGTTCTCCAGGAGCTGGTGGTAGAGGAGGAGGCTCGACGCATCATCCAGGGCTGTCAGGACGAGGCTGCCCGGGGGAAGTGGACGGAGAACGGCGAGGCCGTACCTGTAAGGCAACCCGCTGGCGCCCAGGGAACGGTGCCCTGCCGGGAAGCTGACTGCGGGCGTAGCCAGGAGGCCTGCCGCGGCCAGCATAGCCGCAGCAACGCGCAAGGCCCGGCGTGCGGGGACCAGTTCCAGGAGGCGAACTACGCCGACGGCCGCGGTCAGGAAGATCACAAAGAACGAGAGCACCCCGGTCTGGTAGTCCCTCTGGCCCATGGGGTTCACCACCACGGTAAAGACCAGATCGCCGGCCCATGTGGCCGCTACCAGGAGTCCCACCGTGGGAGCCCGTCGGGCCAGGGTAATAAGCCCCACCACGGCCAGGAGCAGCGCAGGCCCCGCCTGGCTCACCATTTGGCTGCCGTAAAGAGCCGCGTTCTCCGAGAAAGTCGTAAGGCTCCCTCCCCCGCCGATCTCCCCCTTGAACGCACTGCGGATCGTGCGCCCCGTCGCGTAACCCAGCCAACCACCGAAAGTGGAGGGATCCGCAAACTTTGTCCAGGGCTCAGACCAGGCCCGGATGGGCAGGTACCACTGGATCATGAGCCCCGCCAGGAGAAAGAGGCCGACCTGGGCCACCAACCCGGCTCTCCCGACACCCGGTCTCCCGGTACGCCGCACTGCCAAGGCCACTACCGCCAGTGACCCGGCGCCCGCGGCCAATGCGGTGATATGGAGCCCCGACGCGAGGCCGGTCCCCAACGCCAGGAGCCGGAGGGTCCGGTCACGATGGGGATCTTCGCCCAAAACAAGACTGCGAACAGCGATGGCGATCAGGGCAGTGCTGAGCGCTGCGGAGGGCAGGTAGACCTCCGCAGCCAGGGAGTGAAACCACACGGTCCGCGCAGCAAGGAAGGCCCAGGCAGCGCCCCAGGCCAGGATCCATCCCGGCCAGCGCGGTGCTTCGTCCCGGGGAACGGTCAGCCACGCGGCCAGAAGAAAGAGGGTCGTGGACGTCAGGGCCGCAGCCCCCACGGAGAGGAGGTTGATACGAAAAGCGAAGGTCCCCAGGGGCAGGAGGCTCAGGACACGTCCGACGGACGCGGCCAGGGGAAACCCCGTAGGATGCGGCAGGCCCCCCGTCCCGTAGGCAGCCATGAGCTGTCCGGCATCCTTCCAGTAAGGCCAGGCGTCGGTGAGAAAGGCAAGGATCGTAAATGTCACCGCTCCGTGGATTACACCAGCGACCAGGATTGGTTTTGGGGTAATCTCGCAGGATGGGCCGAAGGGTGAGGAAGTCGGATGCGAGGGTGAGGTGGACTTGGCCGAGGTCAGGTGTCGAGCCGAAGGCGTTCCGGCCGAGGGAGGCGGACTTCT
>CAYOTU010000690.1:0-1503 GCA_964406905.1 uncultured Myxococcales bacterium
AGCCAGAGCCAGAGCCAGAGCCAGAGCCAGAACCAGAGCCAGAGCCAGAGCCAGAACCAGAGCCAGAGCCAGAGCCAGAACCAGAGCCAGAACCAGAACCAGAGCCAGATCCAGAGCCAGATCCCCTCACGACCCTCCTCGCTCTGGCGCATGAGCGGGACGCTATGAAGGCGGGGATGCTGACGCAATGCGAGATCAGCTTCCCCGAACCCGGTAGCGTAGAAATCCGCCTGGCCACGGCCAGCGGGGAGCTGCTCGACAAGGCATGGGTCAACGCGATAGCAGTGGACGCGCTCGGCGCGGGCACCACTGTCACTCTGATCGAGACCGGCGCTGACATGCTGGAGAGCTCCGTCGCTGTCCAGGCCAACCGGGAACATGCTAAGGAGACCGAGCGCCGCAAGGATGCTGTCCGGGAGGCCCCCCTGGTCAAGGTGGTCAAGGATCTATTCGGCGCAGAGGTGGCGGATATCCGTCTGGAGGAAAAAAACGATGACTGAAGGGACTGAGGGGATGGGGGGGTTCGGCGACCTCCTGAAGAAGGCCATGGAGGCCAAGGGTGAGATCGAACGAATTCAGCGTGAGACTGCGCGACGCACCGCGGAGGGCGACGCTGGGGGCGGCTCGGTTCGCGTCGTGGCCAACGGCGCTGGCGAGGTGCTCTCCATCACCATCGAGGAGGCCCTCCTCAAGGCCGGAGACGCAGAGATGATCCAGGACCTGACCGCCGCGGCGGTCAACGTGGCCCTGCGAAATGCGAAGCAGATCATGGCCGAGGCCATGAGCGCCGCGACCGGCGGGCTTGGCCACAGCCTCGGCATGGACCTGGATACCGGGAGCGATTGACCATGTCGGGCGCCCTTCCTCCGAGCGTCGATGACCTGATCGTACAACTCGCCCGGCTCCCCGGCGTCGGCCGCAAGACCGCTACCCGTCTGGCGTTTTACCTGGTGAACCACCGGGACGATCAGGCACCCCGGCTGGCCGAGGCCCTCGTAAACATGGCCGATCGGGTCACCCTCTGCGAGCGCTGCTACAACATCAGCGAGGAGCCTCGCTGCCCCGTCTGCGCGGACCCGGCGCGGGGGTCCGGCGCGGTCTGCGTGGTTGAGGGCGTCACCGAACTTCAGACCGTTGAGGAATCAGGCAGCTTTCATGGCCGCTACCACGTCCTCCACGGCCTCCTCTCCCCCATGAAGGGCGTAGGACCGGATGAACTGCGCCTGGACCGCCTCCCGGATCGCTGTCGAGACGAGAGCGTAACCGAGGTCGTGGTGGCCACGAGCCTCACATCCGATGGAGAGACCACGGCCCTCTACATCAAACGCATCCTTGAAGGAAACGGAATCACCGTGACCCGCCTGGCGTCAGGCGTGCCCTTCGGCGGGACCATCGAGTTCCTGGACGCAGTGACCCTGGGGAAGGCGCTAGAAGATCGACGGCCTATGTAAGAGGGTGTTCCCATATTATCCTCCTACTGCGGCCAACGTCTCGACATCATTG